>JANQGS010000098.1 GCA_028277195.1 Candidatus Gastranaerophilales bacterium | reverse complement strand
TTTAGAGGGGCTTGAGCATCGAAAACTTTACGTTTACGAGCACCGGGGAAGCCTGGCAGGGTTCGGGAGGTACAGAAACTGCGGCAATTATTATGAAATTGCCACTGTTGGCGTGCTTGAACCCTTTAGAGGAAGAGGCATCGGCAAAACAATCGTCAAACAGCTTATAAGTATCATTCCGTCAAATGAAATATGGCTCACTACAATAATTCCCGAATACTTTAAAAAATTCGGGTTTAAAAAAATCGGGCATAATATACCTGCTGCCCTTATACTAAAAAATTACCGGATATGTGAAAAATTCAACAAACCTCGTGAATTATCAGTGTTTATGAAGCTGGAAAAGCAAGAAGGAAAGAAAAATTTTTAGAATACCGGGCTGTTGCTACAGTATAACTATATTATCCCTTGTAACAACTGTGTCATAGTTCTTAAACCCGAGTATGTGCTCTACTTCTTCAGAGTTTTTGCCTATTACTTTCCTGCATTCCGTGCTGGAATAATTAGTCATACCCCGGGCAAATTCCCTGTCCTGCTCGTCCAGGATGCTTATTACATCGCCTTTTTTAAATGAATTCCTTATTTCAATTATCCCGATAGGCATAAGGCTGGCTTTTTTGCTCATAAGGGCCTTTTTTGCGCCTTCATTGACTTTTATCGAGCTGCTTATATTTGTCGCGAACGCAATCCATTTTTTCCTGCCCGAGAGGTTTTCTACCGGAAGGAACAGTGTACCTGCTTCCTCGCCGTTAAAGATTTTCCTGATTATACCCGGGTCTTTTCCGCTTGCTATTATAACCATTGAGCCGGAATGCACGACTATTTTTGCTGCTTCAATTTTTGTCCTCATGCCTCCCCTGCCTCCATGTGATGCTTCCTGGCAGTATGCTTCTATTTCAGGGGTTATGTCCCTGACCAGGGGGATTAGTTGCGAATCCTTATTGGTCCTGGGGTTTGCGGTATAAAGTCCCCCCACGTCAGACAGCATGACCAGTATATCCGCGTCGAGTTTTCCGGCAACCAGGGCTGAGAGCTTATCATTATCCCCAAAACACACTGTAACACCGTTTTCCCTGTAGCATTCAAGCTCATTGGTTGATACAACGTCATTTTCATTTATGATAGGAACTACATCCATTTCAAGGAGGGTATTCAGGGTATTTCTCAGGCTGAGGTATTTTTTCCTGGCCGAGAAATCCTCGGCTGTAAGAAGTAACTGGGCTGTGGTTATATTGAATTTTTCAAAGGCTTCCGCGTAGAATTGCATTAGCCTGCCCTGGCCAACCGCGGCATGGGCCTGTTTAATACTTATCGGGTCGTGGTTTTTGGAATTGCCCAGGATTTTTGCGCCCATTCCTACCGCACCTGATGTTACGAGTATGATTTCCCTGCTCTGGCTTTTTAATTCAGCTATTGATTCCATCAGGGAATAAATCCTTGACAGGGCAATTTTCCCGGCACTGTTAGTAATTATATTAGTGCCGAACTTAAGCACGATTCTTTTAAGGTCTTTTATTTTATTGCGGTTTGACATATTTACTTTCTAACTACAATTAATGAAATCGGTATAATTTGGGAGCAGTATAATAACAAACTTCTCCAAAAACTTAACAAAATCCTAACATAAAAATTTAAGATATAAGATTATGTACTTTATTAATATTAAAACAGTTATTAAATTGTATTAAGTTTTGTAACCAAAAAAAGAAAAATTTCAAAAAATATGTTATTATAATTATTAGAATAAGTGTTAAAAATACTCTTAATTAATATTTATTAACACAATAATATATAAATATAAAAAATAATGTTTTTCAAGGCTTTTTATAAAACTTAACAATCAGGACATAATTTAGCAATTTTATACAGCAAAATGTTTTATATTAAATGGAAGCTAATTTTTATGCCTGAAAAATAGCTAAAAAGCAAAACACGGTGAATAGTAGAAGGAATGCCGGAGGAAGTAAGCAAAAATGCCAGTTAAACCAATCAACAGAAAAAAGAAAAGCGACAAAACCTTTGAAGAGTTAATTCAGGATTTAAAACACAGTAATTCTGAAAAAGTACGTTACAACGCAGCCAGGCTGCTTGGTGAAATGGGAAATTCAGAGGCAGTTGAACCGTTAATTGATGTACTAAAGAATGATAAAAATGGTTCGGTAAGACTCTATGCAGCCAGGGCACTCGGTGAATTAGGTGACATAGAAGCAGTGCAGCCACTTATCACCTCTTTAAGGGAAGACAGAAACGTTGACGTAAGAGTACGCGCGGCCCGCGCCCTCGGAAGACTCGGCGGTGAAGAAGTAGTTAAACCCCTTGTAGAATCACTTAATGATGAAAACAGCCAGGTCTGTATTACAGCGACCGATGCACTTATTGAAATAGGTGATATAGCAGTAGACGCCTTAATTTCTTCATTAGGGCACGAAAAAGTAAACGTACGCTGTGATGCGACAAGGGCACTCGGTGAATTGGAAAATAAAAAAGCGGTTGACCACATAATTAAAATGCTAAAAGACGAGTGGGTGAATGTAAGAATTTATGCGGTCACATCACTCGGAAAGCTCGATGATGCTAAAGCGGTTCCGGCTCTTATAGAAGTATTGCAAAATGAATCGGAAAATGAACTCGTAAGAGCAGGCGCAGCAGCAGCTCTTGGGGTACTTCGCGACCAGAGAGCACTATTACCGCTTAGAGAGCTCATTATGAGAGCTGAGGAATTAGGTGAATTAGAAGATACAGCTCTTAAAGCATTTAAAAAAATAATGGCAGCTAACTGGCAAAATATGCCGGGAGCTACAAACAAGAAAAATATTTAAATTAAAAAGGAAAAGTTGCTTTAAAAATAAAGAGGCTGTCCATTCTTTTGAGGGCAGCC
>JANQGS010000035.1 GCA_028277195.1 Candidatus Gastranaerophilales bacterium | reverse complement strand
CGAAATAACCTCAAGCCGTTTAACTTCACCTGCTAAGCCGAGTATTTTCTGCTTAAAATCAGCCAGATCATTGTCAGTCCAGTTCCTGGGCACGTTTTTTTTGTTAATTTTCAGTTTTTCAAACCCGCAGTATAGCTTTTCTAATTCCGCATCAAAATAGCGTGCAAACCCCGTGTTCGAGTAATGGCTCTCAGCCAGAATCTCCCCGTTTTTATTCATTTTTTTAAACCTCTTGTTTAGATATGCCTCTTGACTCTTACTAATATGTTTAATTATTTTAACATTTCATTTATACGTTTTCAACCCTGCGGGCGGGGGCTATTGTTGAAAAAGGGTTTTTGATGTACTGTTATCCCCAGATATAGGCGGGATTGAGGCTGGTGTTTAAAAAACTTTACATTAAAGTGTTAATTTTTTCTATGTTTTTACTTTATATTGATAGTTAATATGATAAAATTTATTTAATTTCTGCTCTAAAGACGAGGTTTTCACTATGATAGGTATAAATTCATATACACTTGGGGTTCAGTATAATAATACCCGTAAAAATGTCAGGTTTGGTGCCAGTGCTGAAGCAGTTAGGATGTTTCGAGAACTGCAAAATTATCAACCGAGTAATCTCTATAAATTTACTTCAACGGAAATTAACGCTTTAGCCAGGAAAAATCGTAAAGGGGCACCAAAAGTATATAAAGAACTTGCAGGATTAGCTAAAAATTCAAACCATTGGGCAGCTAGTTTTCTTGAAAAAATAGCAGAAGCAGCCTCTAAGTGGTAAGTTTATCAACTTCCTTGCTTAAAGCATTAGCAGCCATTATACCTACAGCAGAGCCTGCTGCCATACCAACCAGCCCTAAAATCAGGCTGCTCGGAACTAATACGGCTCCTGCAATTGCAACACCAGCGGTTATAAACACAACATTACCGGTTGATTTTATTAACTGCTTGCCAAAAGCCTTTGCCTTATCAACAAAAGAACCCTCTGTTTTTGTAATTGATTTGATAAGAGCAGGGACTTCCAGGGCTGCACTTGTTATCAATCCCAGTTTTGAAATTCTGTAAAGTGTGCGTCCTGCAAGTTGTTGGAAGTAATCACCTTTGAAGTTATGTGCTTGTATAAAAGATGTTGCTGGAGGTATTTCTTTACCAATAAGTGGTATTTTAGTTGGAGTTTTTTCGATTAACTCTGTTTTTGCATCATCTATACTTAATCCTAAAGTCCGTTGTAAGAATTTCCCGAAACTGGTATCATAAAGGACTTTATCATAATCATTTATCTTTTTTAATAATGGAACCTTTTCAAATAAACCTTCTGCAATAGTACCATCCAGCAATGTCATAGCGTGCTGCCCCTTATAATCCTTGATGGAAGGCAATTTTCGGGTTTTAAATATATTAACCCCTTCATCTACTGCCAACCCAACTTCACGCATATCCCCGAAGATATTAACACCTGCAATAGCAGCCTGGGCCACTGCTCCTTCATAATTCCCCTCTTTTATCCTGTCCGGCACAAAATTCAACCGCCGGAATGTTGGAATAACCCCGGCCGCTTGCCAGGCCCCTCTGCTTATCCGGGAGTCCAGTTTATCAACCTTATCAACTGCCTGCCTTGTCTCAAACACGTCAAATTGCACCCCAGGGTCAACCTGCGGTGATGAATTAAATATCGAGCCTGCAAACGCAGGGCTACCCCGCTGCCAGACACTAGCATCCGGCGTTCGAGGCATTCGATAATATTCAGGGTAGAGTTTTTCTATTTCCAAACCCCGACTTACTCCCTATTTAGCTGTCTTACCTTCTTTTTAGCGTGTTTATTTGACGTTTTCAGCAAAAACACTAGAATACATTGTTTTTTTTAATTTTTTGCGTAGATATATTCCTGCTTTTACTTACTTGCTTCCATGTATATAAAAACAAG
>JANQGS010000167.1 GCA_028277195.1 Candidatus Gastranaerophilales bacterium | reverse complement strand
GTGGTTCGATTTTTTTGACGTTTTATCGGGTCTCAAGCCGAAAAAAAAATACTGCAGTATTAATATCACGAACATACCGGGCTTTGTCCTGGAGAGTTAGAGTAAACAATAAACAATACAGGGCACAGCCCGGGAAAATAAGTGAAACACAAAATAAGGCGTATGGCAGGAACGCCTTATTTGTGCTGGTTATGTAAAAGGATTATATATAATAGGTTAACCATAATTATGTAAGATGTTTTAACGCTCCCCTCTTAACTCCCCCCAACCTTTTCCACGCCCTCGGGGACCAGCCTGTAACCGCCGCCATAGACTGTTTCAATATATTTCCTGCTGCTCAGCGCCTTTTCTAATTTTGACCTGAGATGCCGTATATGTACCCTTATGGTCTCAACATCATCATCCGGCGAGTATCCCCATACTTCTTTTAAAAGCGTGCCTGAGGCGACTGTCTGGCCATGGCTTTGCACAAGGCAGTTAATAATCTCAAATTCTATCGGGGTTAATTTTATGCCCCGGTCCCGAATTTTTACGGTAAGGTTTTCCGGGACAAGGGTTATGTCTCCGACTGTTAATATTTCCGGCTTTTTAAGTGACTCCGGGGTGGAAGCAGAGCGCCTGAGCAGGGCTTTTACCCTCATTTTCAGCTCCTCCAGCTCAAAAGGTTTTACAAGGTAGTCATCTATGCCTGAATTAAAGCCCTTCACCTTGTCCTGGAGCATTCCGAGCGCTGTAAGCATGAGTATTGGAATGTCGTTTGTATCCTCATTCTGCCTTATTCTCTGCGCAACCGTGAAACCGTCAACTTCCGGCATCATAACATCAAGGATTACCAGGTCAGGGGATTCCTGTTTAGTAAGCGCAAAGCCCTTAATGCCTTCCGGGCTGGTTATAACTTCATGCCCCATTAGCTCGAGGTTAATCCTTACAAGTTCCAGTATAGCCGGGTCGTCATCTATAACCAGTATTTTACTCATCCTGTCCTCCCTGGGAAGTTCTTCTTTAATTATTTATTATATTATACATGTCTTAAATTTAATTTAGGAGCAGTATAAAAGAATGGTTAATTAAGGTTTGGGGATGATAAATCAAGTGTAAGCTGGTTGCTGCGGTCTTCCTTAACGAGTTCGCAGTTAAATTCCCGGGCCATTTTTTCCGCTTCCTTAAGGTCATCAACGCTCCAGATTGCCCAGCCTCCCCTTACCTCATTATCAACCCGTATTTCCACCCTGTCCGGGAAAATATGCATTATTCTCTTTGCGGGCTCTTTCATTTTGGCAATTTGTCTCAGCACCGCCTCCTCAGGGTTAATATCCATTGTCTTAAATGCTATAAGCAGGCATGAAAATGCGTCCTCCAGCTCAGCCTGTGCTATGTCACGTTTTCCGCATAAAATAGCTTTCAGGCTCTCGGCGACTTCCTCGTTAAGATGGCTCAGGGCTTCGGTTTCCGAAGCTGCTTTATAACGCCTGTTTTCCCATATTAATTCAGCAGCTTTTTTGAGGTCCATGAGCTATTATTTCCTTCATAGGCTTATGCAAGACTCCATTGCTTACAATTATACTCTTTTTGTAAATATCAAACTCATCCGAGTAAAAATTTGTTACATTTCCGCCGGCTTCCCTGGCAATACAAACACCTGCTGTGATATCCCAGGGCTGCAACTTCATTTCCCAGAACCCGTCAAGCCTTCCGCAGGCCACATAGCATATATCCAGTGCAGCCGAGCCCGGACGCCTTATAGCCTGGGCTTTAAACATGAACTGCTTAAAATATTCAATATTTTCCCCCAGCACCTCTTCCTCCATTGGCGCGAAACCCGTTGCGAGCAGTGAATCCTCGAGTTTTTCTATTTTACTTACTTTTATTTCATCGGAATTTAAAAACGCGCCGCTACCCTCCGCTGCCCAGAAAAGTTCATTCTTGAAAGGGTCAAGAACCACTCCCAGGATAATTTTACCGTTTTTAACAAGCCCTATTGAAACCGCAAAATGGGGAAAATTATGCGCAAAATTTGTTGTACCGTCCAGGGGGTCTATTATCCACAGGTACTCGGAATTGTTTTCCCGGTGGCAGCCTGTTTCTTCCCCTAATATATCGTGGTCGGGGAAGTAGGTGCTTATTATTGAGATTATTTTTTCCTCGCTTTGCTTGTCCGCAATTGTTACAAGGTCATTGGCGTATGATTTACTGGATATTTCCTTGTTCTTGCCCATGTATGAAAGCTGTATTTCGCCTGCCTCATAAGCTGCTTCCTTTGCCGCTTCCAGTAATTTTTCAGTGGTTTCGTTTTTTAAAGAATTTTTCATATTTTTATTAACTTTCCTTTTTTAAAAAATTTATCCTGTCACTCACCTCAACAGCAACCGGCGAGTTATGCCTCATATACTCAACAATAGCCTCGCGTACCATTATGCCGCTTTTTTTAATATTCCTCCCTTTTTTAAACTGTGAATAACCGTTCCCCCCGTTAAACATATAGTTATTAACGGCTATTTTGTAGTATTTATACTGTTTCAGGGGCTTTTTATTAACCAATACCGCTGATACCCTGTTTCCGGGGGGTTTGTTTGTATCAACGGTGTATTCAAGCCCCAGGCTCTGCAAAAACCCGCCGCTATTGCCGGGTAGCCTGCTTGAACTGGTTTCAAGAACTGATTTAAGGTGCTCTCCTTTAAGTTCAAGGGTAACAACAGTGTTCTCAAAAGGGAAAAGCCTCATTATATCGGCCAGGGTTATTGCTCCCGGGCCTAAGTGCTTATATGGCCTTATACCTCCACTGTTTTGCAGGACTATATCCGTATCGGGGAACTTGCTTTTAATCGCCGCAGTCACAAAACTGCCTGAAGGCAGGAGCTTTGAGCGTATTTTCTCTCCTTCCAACCCAAGCGGAACTGATAATTGCCCTATAATTTCACCCGTATACTCCTGAATTTGGCTTGATAGGACATCAATTTTATTCTTTACGGCCTTATCCTCCTCAATATCCTCATTAACCGGAATCAGGCTGTAATAGTAATTTTTAACTTCCCTGTCCTTAATCTTTAAATCCAGCCTGCCCAGGTAAACACCCAGTTCCCCGGCTTGCAGCACAAGGGTTTTGTCCGTATCCTCGTTAAGGATTTTCGGCTGTTTCAAGAGGGTATGTGAGTGCCCTCCTATGATTACGTCTATTTCAGGGACTTTTTTCGCCAGCTCAAGGTCATTTTTTATGCCAGTATGCGACAGGACAACTATTAAATCCGCTTTTTGGTTCACTTCGCCCACAATATTCCCGGCTGTTTCAACAACATTTAATATCTCGACATTTTCCGCGTTAGCAAGGATTTTCAGGTCCCGGGGCACGAATCCCGTGAACGCAATTTTTAAACCATGGCAATCCTTTATTACATAGGGTTTGACAAGCCCCTGGAGCTCTTTGTCCTTTGTAAAACGGATGTTTGAGGATACTATGGGGAACCCGGCATGCTTAATCATGTTTTTTAAAACACCCATGCCCTTGTCAAACTCGTGGTTGCCAAGCGTTCCAACGTCATATCCCGCTTCGGACATAAGTTTAGCATCAGGGATACCTTTAAATATATTGAAAAACAGCGACCCCTGGGCAAAATCGCCTGAATCAACAGTAAAAGTACACTTATTAGCACCCTCAATCTGTTTTATAAGGGTGGCCCTTCTTGCCATTCCTCCGGACAATTCCTGGCTTCCCCTGTAAGAAAAAGGCTTAAGCCTGCCATGAACATCATTTGTATGTAAAATTGTAAGGTATTCCGCTTTTTCTTCCCATGGCCTGCTATAATAGCCAAAAGCCGCCAGGGCAAGCAAAAAAACCATTGAGACGAACAGTAATACCTTTTTTACGTTAATTTCCCTCATAAATCCTTCCCGCTTCTATATTATAAACCTTTTTATCCCTTAAGTAATCTTCGTTAAAGGCTGATAGGCCGGTTGTGGTTATAATTGTCTGGGTATTTTCCTTTATTGATTTTAGCAGAAAATTTTGCCTTTCGTTATCGAGTTCTGCCAGCACGTCATCCAGCAGCAATACCGGGCTTTCCCCGGCAATTTCCTCTATGAGGTCGATTTCCGCCAGTTTTAAGGCGAGTGTAACAGTTCTTTGCTGGCCCTGCGAGGCGAAATTAACGGCATTCTTACCGTTGATTATGAACGAGGTATCATCCCTGTGCGGCCCTACAACTGTTTGTGCCCTGGCTATTTCCCCGGCTCTTTTTTCATCCAGCGCGTTATGGAATTTTTCAAGAATTTCATCGGGTTTTTGTATTTTGTCATTGAGGGTGTCGAACTCGCCTGTTACGGTCGAAACATATATTATATTTAATTCTTCCTGCTCAAAAGCGATATTTTTATGTTTGCGGCAGGCTATTTGCCGGATTTCCTTTAAGTATTTCTGGCGCAGGTGAATAATGTTGCTGCCCGCGACGCCGAGTTGTTCGTCCAGCACTGACAGGAGCTCTTCCTGCGGGAAGTTTTTATATTCCTTTAATAAATTGTTTCTCTGGGTTCTTATTCTCGAGTACTTAGCCAGTCTGTCCTTATATGCCGGGTAAACCTGGCTTATGGCGTCATCCAGCCATTTCCTGCGGTCAGAGGGCGCGCCTCTTAATAACAACAGGTCGGACACGTTAAAGTTTACGACTGTTAAATTCCCCAGAAAGCCGGCAAATGAGGTTTTTTTCAGGCCGTTAACCTTAAGTACCTTTTGTTTTGGGGGATTTATTATTGCCCTTAGTTCTATATCAGTACCGTGCTTGTGTATATCAGCCTGTATAAGGCAGTTTTCCGCGCCCCATTTCAGGAGTTCACTGTCAGTGCCCGGCCTGAATGACGACAGGGAGGCAAGGTAATATATAGCTTCCAGCAGGTTGGTTTTGCCCTGGGCGTTTTTACCGGCGAGCAATATTTTATTGCCCGGAAATTCAATTTCGCAGGTTTCATAGTTGCGGAAATTTTTAAGTTTCAGGTTTTTTAAATGCATAATAATATTTTATGCTAAAGTTGTTTAATCAAATCTTCTTCTTTTATTTCTCCTGTTTCAGCAAATTGTTTTGAAAGGGATTTTATTACTTTTTGCCTCTTTCTCCTGAGCAGCATATCGGTAAAAGCCTCCAGCCTCGTGATAAACCCGGCTTCGCCCGTATGTTCGTCCACTGTCAGGTTTAAAAGCGGTTTGTTATGCCTTTTCGCAAACCTTGTAATCCTCTCAATCATAATGGAGTCAGGCCCGCATCCAAATGATGTCAGTGTTATGATGCCGTCTGTCTTGTTATCAACAAGGTAACACCCTGCCGCACCGGTCATCTCATACTCGTTTGCCCAGTAAAGATGGGTATTGAGCACCATAAAGCCCTTTTTCATCTCATCCATCGTAAGGTTTTCGGCAATGTACGATTTTACTCCCAATTTTTCGAGCTTTTTGAATATTTTCATGCTTACCTTATCATCGTAAAGATTATAGCCATGCGAGAGTACGGCTACGTTTACGGGGTATTTTTTCTCGTTTTTTGCGTTATTTTTTTGCGGATGGCCTTTTATAGCGTATTCCAGGGCCTCGTCCAACATTACCCCCGAATTCATCATTTCATTAAAGCGGTTTTGCAGCTCCCAGCCGGCTTTAGATGCCTTTTTAATCAGTTTTTTGTCTGTAATGCCAAAAGGAGCTACTGATTCATAGAGATATTCGTACAGGCCCTGGGATTTCTCGGATTTATCCAGGGTCGGCTCTATAAGAAGGAAGTTTTTCTTGACCACATTCCTTACCAGGTCGGGCAAACCGCGTATTTTTGAGCAGTTATAAATTTTTGGGGCAATTGACTGGTGGCTCGGCACAAATATAACGTCAATTTTTTTATTGTCTATTAAATCAAGGACGTGGCCCATAAATATCTTTACAGGCAGGCAGGTTTCGGGCACAACCAGCTCACTGCCCAGTGATACGGTTTTTTTGGTTGTTTTGGATGACAAAACAGGCTCTATGCCGAGGTATGTGAAAAATCCATGCCAGAATGGATGGTAATTATAGTAATTCATAGCCCTTGGTATACCGATTTTCATTTATTAACCTCCTTTTCAGGCTGTTTGTACTGCTTTTTTGTTTCTTCTGATTAAGTCAATAAAGGCTTCCAGCCTTGTTAAAAGCCCGGCTTTCCCTGTATGCTCGTCCATGAGCAGGGATATAACCGGAATCCTTTCCGTGCGGCTTATGTGCGGGAGTATGCACTGGCTCATTATTTCCGGGATACAGTTAAAAGGCCCTATGTGCAGTACGCCGTCGACTTCGCGCCTGGCCGCGTAAACCGCGTCCCCGACGCTCTCAACGCATTCCCCGCCGACAACCCTTCTTATATAGGGTTTTGCAATTCTTTTTGCCCTTTCCTTGTGGGTCTCGCTCTTTCTCATCCATTTCGGGACAAGGGACTGGTTAATCCATTCAGAGAGCATTACCTGCCTTTCCACTTCCGCGCCGAGAAGCCCGAGTTCCTTTTCTATGTCCATATTAACAAAAGCGTCAAGAAGGACAAAAAATTCGCCCGTGAGGAAAATTTTTAGGATTTCTTTACTTTTATTAATATTTAGCTTGCCGTATTTAAACATTGTTTCATTGACAACTTCTTGCGCCTGTTCGGGAGATTCGGCCTCATTTATCAGTTTTATCCCGAGTTTATAAATTTTTTCCGCTTTATCGGGGTTTAGTGCGCGGGGTCTCAGGTATAAGAGTTCCCTCTCAATTTTATCTAATGCATTAAATTTGGCAAGCGCGATTTTTATGCCCTTTATTGCTTTTATTATGCTGTTATTATCAGTCGCATAACCGAACTTGCTTATTACTTCCCGAAATTTACCCTTATAAAGGTCAAAAACAACCATATCAAAGTCATACCCGAGTTCTTTTAATTTTTCCCCGGCGAGTTTCGCGTAATTTCCAAGGCGGCATGTACCCGGCGCCTGGAACATTATGATGGTGTTAGCCCCCGTTTCAAGGGCCTGGATATAGTTGCCGAGGTTCATTTTATAGGGCAGGCATATTGTTTCGGGGCTGTGTCTTGTGCCAAGGGTAAGCGTATGTTTATTATTTGCGGGCGGGAGAATTATTTCCGCGCCCATTTCCCTTAACAGCGCGCAAATAGGTATATAAATATTTCCCATTTGCGGGAAGCAGACTATTCTTTTATTAAATTTACCCCGGGAATTCATATTTTTAAATTATGCATTAAAGCAATCAAAATAAAATAAGAAAGTTAACTAGTTTTACTATGATGGCAAGATTGTTCCTACTTCTTTTTGAGCTTTATGGAAACGTTATCCCACCTTAAATCAATATAATTAATATTATCCTTGATTTTCAATGCCTCGGGAATAACAGCCGCGACCTTTTTTATCCTGTCAAATACTTCCTTGCCCTTTAATCCGCCGATTCTTAACCTTACATTCCCCATCTGGGCATAAACATCATCAGGGTTTCTTATATCAAGGTAAACCAGTTTATCCCCGGTTGCGCCCTCCAGGTAAATGGCAAGCTGTTCTATATACGGAATCTGGGCAGGTTTCCACTTTTTATAATCATCATAAGTAATAACCCTGTATGTAGGTAAAAAATCCGGCAGCGGCAGGTATTTTTCCCCGAGGATTTTAACTGTATTGTCATCCTTTGTAAATATTGCAACAGGATTGGCTTTTGGCGTAGGGACAATGGAAATAACCGGGGTCCTCTCGTCAATTACTATCCTCAACCTCGCGGGCAACCAGTATCGCCTTACGAAAACCTTTTTAACCGGGGTCATTTCAAGGAGTTTTTTTTCTATTGGGGTTGTATCTATTAAGTATAAGGGTTTTTCAGGCAAACTGATATCCCTGAGCACCTCTATTACCTGCTCATCAGACACAATATCATGCCCCTCGAGTTCAAGGTTTTTAGCCGGATAGGATGTGAAGATATTCTTATCAAGATACCAGTAGGGAAGATTTATAATCTTTAAAAAAGCCCATATTATAAGGACATAAGAAGCCAGCCTCGCAAAAACCCTGAGCCTTGCGAGAATTATTTTCAGCTTGCGGATTTTTCTTCTCTTTCTTAACCTGCCCAGCTTCCTTTTATTATGGCTTTTTACTGTAGGTTCATTGTTATCAGGGGTAATTTCGCTCAATTTTACACCTTGGTTGCTATCTATAAAATTTTAGCAGGAACAAGATTAAATTTTTAAAATTACCGTAACTGCTTAGTAGACTTTAAAATTTTGTTAAAATTTTGTCAATTTTTCTTGTGTTCGGGTTTAATATTGGTATGATAGGATATGTAAAAAGTTTGTAAAGATTTATTAAATTACCGTTAAAATTCAGGTATGTTTTTTGTTATAAATATTGACAGATATGGTAAAATATATTTTGGATAACTATAAATAC
>JANQGS010000149.1 GCA_028277195.1 Candidatus Gastranaerophilales bacterium | reverse complement strand
GTAAAAAAATACCAGTCTGTTTTCTCACAGGCAATCATGAACTATTCCGTTGATAATGACTGCGTGGGTAACCTCGCTGTGTGCGGGGCGTTTACGGGAAACGGCGATGCGGCAGGACATCAACAGGCATGGGATGCTTTAAAGCCGTACTTTAAGACGGTTAAGGATTGCGGGACCGCAGCCGGGCAGGGCTGCTTTGCTTTGGGTGTTACGTATAAATTACTTAACGGTAAGGATAATAGTGTTTTTGATAATTCAGATTATGCTAAAAGTGTATTACTTGATGGCTCTGCTCTATCGATAGCAAATAACACTGGTAATTGCACAAGTGATTATGGCCGAGGCAATAATTCCGTTCTTGAAAATATTTGTGCCCATTTCGGAATAGATATAAACGGACAAAAAGGCCCTAACCAGAGAGGCCGGGATTTTTTTCACTGGTATATAACAAAATCAGGCCAGGTTGTGCCCCTGGGCGGTTTGGATGATGTACTTTATACAGCAGCCGATGGTACACCTGATTGTGACCCTGGTGATACCGGTGGAGGCAATACTGACCCCGGCGGTGGTAATGGCTGCGCTGCAAGGGTTCTCAGGGACGGGGCGGTGAACTATTAGGGTAAAGGATTAGAACGTTTTACTTTTATACAAAACCTAAAGAAAAAATATAATAAGGGGCAATTTTTCAATTACCTTTGTTTTTATAAATATATAGTATTTATATTTAAGGGTAACAGGTTAATGAAAAGGAGAGGACGTTATGAGTGATTCAGTAACTATTATGCCGGCAGGTAGCAGGAGAGAATGCAAAAATTATGCATTTGGCAGGCCTCATGAATATGATAAAGAAACTAAAAATTGTTTTATTACTATTATTTCTGAAGAACCATCGCCTAAAGGGAACAAAGAGCCTAATGGGAATATTCCCATATTTGATAGGAGAGGTTATCTAAATAAAACTATTTCCGATAACAGCTAAAGGAGTTATTTCGCCTCTATAGCTTTATATGAGGCACCCCTGAGTGACTCCAGAAAACCGATAAATGCGAAAAAAGTTATGATTGAAGGGACTGTCGGACTCTCTTCCATATAAAAAACAAGAAAAAACGGTATTACAACAAGCCCCAAGCAGGTAAATGTATTGTAATTATTAAGAAATAAGTCCTTAATGTCCCTAAAAAGTATTGATATAAGAGGAATAAAAAATAATAATGCCACAAGTCCATAATTATAGAACATCTCAAGGTATATGTTATGAATATGGGGCTGCCGCAAAGAAGGGTCAGGATGCATTGCCGAAAGAAAAAACGCCGCCTCTCTCGATGAGTCCACGCCAAACCCGAAAAGGACCTTGAAAAAATCAAGGTTGTCAAGCCAGTGCCGGTTATACAGCTCCCAGTTCACCATCCTTACGTCAAGCATGTCTGTGGAGGCAAACCGCTGGCTTATATTGTAAATCGCGCTCTCAACAAATTCAGGGCTAAAAATCGCTACAACCGCCAAACCAACCAGGAGCACCGGTATAATAATCATTGCCGGGCCGGGTTTAATAAATTCCACTTTTTTCCCGTGGTAAAGTTTTGAGGCAAAAATCAGGTAAACAGGCACATGCGCCGCCAGGAAAAGGGAAATAATCGCCCCCCTCTTAATGCCCAGCAGTATCAAAGGCAATAACATTATAATGTTAGCTATTATAGCGCCTCTTGCAATGTTATAAAACCTGAAATCCCTGTTCTGTTGTATATAAAGATAAAAACCCCCCAGTATAACCAGCAGTAATCCCTCAAAATCCCCCCCGGAGAACCCACCGTTAACCGCGAGCCTGCCTTCCATAAACATAACCGTGCTTGTGCCGGCCATAACGCTTATTATAAGCAAAATAAAGTAGCCAAGTGTTGCCAGGGAAAATAAAGTAATGAAATTTTGCAGTTTAAGCCCGGAAAAAGCGCCCTTAAATGCCATTAAACCCGTTACAAACCCCACCAGAGGCGCTAAACCCGCAAGATATACCATGTAGCCTGAGGAGCGGAAATCACTCTTGTAAAAAATAGCGTAAACAGTACTTATAAGAAAAAATATGAATAAATACCTGAATGGCTTATAACTCCACAAATAGTTGAAATTTTTGTATATAAAGTAAAACGATACAAGCACAGCAAGCACAAACACCACGGCATGGGGCTTAAAATTAAGCCCCGCCGGGTCTAGTATATACTGGCCGAAAAATATCCATACAATTGTAAACTGGGTCAAAAAATAAACAATAAGAGGGTTCTTAACTGATTGCCAGAGTGCGTATATAAACAGGAAAAGCCCTGTAACCATAATCCCCGCTAAAAAAACAGGCTCAATATTCATATAGCAAAACTTTCCATTTCATTAACTTTTATCCTGTTCTCAACGTAATTTTTTACCCAGGCGGCTGCAATTCCCGCAATTACGCCAAGGTAAATGAATCCGAAAAACTTAAATAAAAGTTCGGTAAACATAAAAACAGGTTTTGAGGGAGCGTCGAGCACAAAAATGTTGTTCACAATGCTGTTCTCGTTTAACTTTGCCTCTAATTGCCGTGTTTTAACGCTTTCATAAGCGGTTTTTAAGCCTGACTCCCGTTTTTTAAGCTCCTCAAGTCCCAAAATCTTCCCGGGAAGGGCGGCTTCCTTTTTAAGCAGGTTTTTTACGCCTTTTTCCATTTCACTTACCTGTTTGAGCAGGGAAACCTTTTCTGCCTTTGCCATTGCCATTTCCTTGACTACCTCCCGGGAGGATTCGCCGTAAATGCTTCTTATATCTTCATTTTTGACGTTTAAGTCCAGGAAAGCCCTGCTTTGCCTTTCTTTTATAACATCGCTTAATGTCCTGATTTCATTTTTAACCGCAATTACCCCGGGATAGTTTTCGGTAAAAACGCTGTTTAAGTCGGCAAACTTCTGCTGGGAGACGGCCAGGTTGGTAAACAGGTTTTCAAGGTAAGGGTCCTGGCCCATTGATACTGACCTCAGGGCAACTTTAACGTCGCTGATGCCTATCTGGTCGGACAATTCCTTGTATTTCCTGTCAAAATAGTTTATTTTGCTTTTCGCCAGCTCAATATCCCGCTCAAACTCCACCCTGGACTGAACAAGCACTGATTTTTCAACGTCCATGTTTACAGCGTTGTTTGCTATTGTATAATTTTTTATCTTTTGCCTGGCGTGTGTAAGTTTGTTGTTTATTTCCCTGAGGTTTTTATCGAGGTACTTTCTCTGTTTAATCGCAACTGCCTTGCGTATTTCCGTATTTTCAGCCTTAAACTGCTCTATGACCTCATTAAGCACACTTACTGCCGTATCCCTGTTTATCCATTTCAGGGATATTGACAGGGCATTAGTTGAAGGTATTATTTTTGTTTTTATGTGGCCTGAGAGGTAATTATGCCATTCATCCTCATTTTTCACCCTGATTCCCTTGATTTCCCTTGAATTTTTACTTTTAAGCGCGTTAAAAACCCTGGCAGAGGTATTTTTTGATTTTAAAACCTGCGCGAGGTTAAATAACGGGTTACCATAACCGCTTTCCGAGCGCACAGACGAGCCTGCCATATCCTTTTGCGGAATGTCTTTTATAAAAATTTTCGCACTGGTTGAGTAAAGGGGCTTATATATAAAGATGAAGTAGCACAGGAATAATATAAACGTTGATATAACGGCAATCAGGACTATTTTTTTCTCTTTAATTATGAGCTCCGGTAAGTTTTTCATGGGGAATTTTCCTCTTTTTGTAATTATTTTTTATACCTAGTCATTAAACCTGTTCGGGTTAAACATAAGTGTCCAGTGGTTATACCCGCTTGCAATACCGCCAGCCGGAGAGGCAATCCTGTTTATAAAATCAAAAGCCCTTCCAATGAGCGGCCTGGCTTTTTCCGGCACATAAACCACGTCGTTGGGCATGAGGGTAATATCTTCCTGCATCGGGTTAACTTTTGTGGTGACGAGTTTCCCGCCGTTGCTGTAGCGGCTTACAAAAACTTTTTTAGGCGGGTATGGGGCGTCCCCGAGGTATCCTCCGGCCTCTGAAATTGCTGTGTTAAGGGAGGAAGACACGCTTGAGTCGAGCGTTATGAGCCCGGGCTCGTTTACATACCCGAGTACCCTTACGGGCACTTCCTTATAAGCAAAGGTTGCCGCGCGAAATTTCTCGTATTTTTCCTTGTCAACTGCCAGCGGACTGGGCAGCCTCGGCACATGCACCGTATCGCCGGACATCAGGTATATGTCCTGTTCTGTTTTCCCTTCCTCCAGCAGGCTGATAAGGTTTATTTCATATGTGTTGCCGTCAAAAATGTTTTTAATCCTTATATGCTCCACGTCAGCGTCATAATTAACTCCTCCTGCGGCTGTGAGCACGTTTGAGAGTATCGGGGTTTTCCTCTCCACATAGGTGTCATTATCATCATAAAAAGCTGCCGTGGTTTCGGTGTCTGTATTGATTTCATAGCTGCCCGGCACTGAAACAGCCCCTGTCACCTGCACAATAAACGGCCTGCTCCGCTTAAGGCTTATTGTAACCCCGGGGTTTCTTACGTAATGGGCCAGTTTTTCCTCCAGCAGGACACCGAGTTCATCAAAAGTCAAGCCTGTGGCATAAACACCGCCAATGCCCGGGAGGTTAACCTTTCCGTCAGGCTGGACTTTCAGGGATTCCTCGGAGAATTCCGGCACTCCCGGCACTTTGACATTAATAACGTCATTGGGCCCGAGAACATATTTTCTCGCGTTAAAAGCTGTGTAGAGCTCTGCCTGGCTTTCCTCGGCCCCGGACGGCAGGGCTATGAGTATTGTAAAAACAAGCAGGACCGCAATTTTAAACATTAGTCTCATAAGGCTCATATTTTCCTTCCCTGAATTTATTACTTCTTTTTAGTTATTTAGAAAATTTGCCGAAAGGTAAATTAGATTATCAGACTAATGCTTTTGTTGAGTAATGTGAAGGTTTAGCCGGTCATAAGGACTGAACAAAAAATTTTTACGTATTTTGTCATTCCGCACTTGATGCGGAATCCCATGGTAACTATTTGTACCTTAAGTTGTATTATTAATCGTTATTCTTCAGGAAAAAGGGCTTCAGCCCCGCATTTTTGACCTCTGAGTGTAAGAAGCAATTCCGTATACTCTCCTGCTCTCAAATGCTCCAGGGCCTCAGAAGTTAAGCTGCCATAAACCCTTTCAGAGTATGTAACATCACCGTTACCATTCAAATCATACGCAGGATTTCTATCTGCCTCTTTCATTTTATATGAGCTTCTAGCTGTAACTACAGTCGGTAAACCCTCAACTCTATCGCTTTCTACATCGCTTTCTACCGTGAGTAAATCAATGATGTTAAAATCCCTTTCGTTTTCTGCTTTTTTAAGATAATCAGCATTCGTTAGAGCACCGTTCACCCTGTCCGGCCTAAAAACTTCAGCAATGTCTCCTGCATTATAAGCTACGCCTAAATAAGGATTACCTTCTTTTGGTTGAACTAAAAACAAATTCATGGCACCCAATTTTTTCTCTGGATTTATTGAATTTGTGTAAATTTCGTTTACTCCTATTGCCAGTCCTGTTGTTTGATTAATTGGTCCTGTTGGTCCGCACATAATTATTTTCCTCCCTTTTCCTAAATAAATTAATTAAATTTTTACCTTTACCCTTATATTTTTATAAAAACAACTACATATTTAAAATTGCCACCTAAGTTTTCGTTAATTTTTATATACTTGATATAGTCTTAAATTTGAAAAATTTTAAAATAAAGGTATAATACTTTGTGTCAATACTTAACAGATAGCGGGGATTACTAATAAATATGCGAATAAGAATAATAATTGCCTTGGCCTTATTTTGCCTGTATTCAGGGACCTTTGCGCCTGCCATGGCCGAAAACGAACAAAAATTGTGCATTAAGTCGCCATTCTCCATTTTTTCGGGCAAAAAAGAAAAACCTGCCGAAAATACTGAAGAAACAATGCCGGAAGTAAAAAATCCGCAAACAGAAAAAATAGTAAGGCCAAAAGTGGTCTATGACCCTGAAAACACCCTTGGGGTGGTTTATGCGGAAAATGCGGTTGAAAAAATAGAGTTTTATATTGAGGAAGAAGACATGCAATCCGCACGGGAAACCCTGGAGCAGGTAAAAAACTGGGTTTATAAAGCAACGGAATACCATACCGACCTCTATAAAGCACTAAACAGCGTAAATAATTCCGAAGTCCAGGCTAATATGGAAAGGGAACTCGCGATAAAATTCGCGGTTTTAAGGGACAGGGCACTTTTTCTGGAAGCAAAAGTGCTGCTGGCAGAAGGTAATAAAAAAGAAGCGGCAGAAAACCTGGTGGAAGTAGTCCGCTCACAACCGGGCACTGAGCTGGGGTTTAAGGCATACCAGGCCCTCCAGGAGATAGGGTTTACCTATAAAATTGAGTACGAAGCAGTTAACTAAACACATAAACAGGGGAGTAAGCCAATGGTTTTGGGAGAAATTATCGAAAGACACAGCGTAAGGAGCTTTTCCGACAAAAAAGTGCCTGATGAAAAAATAAGGGAAATACTCGAAGCGGCAAGGCTTGCCCCTTCCTGGGTGAACACCCAGCCCTGGCATTTTATTGCGGTGAGCGAGCCCCGCGAAAAATTCCTCCTGTCACAACTGGCCCATGGACAGCCGCATGTGGAGGAAGCCCCGGCTGTAATTATCTGCTGCGGCGACAGGGACGCATGGGAAGAGGAAAATTACAGGAAAACCATTGAGGCAAAAAAGGAAATAACGCCCGAAAGGCTTGAAATGCTGCTTAAAAGCCAGGCGTTTAACCCGAAACTAAAGGGCGAGGATGCTGTAACACTCAGAACCCTCGAGGAAATTACCTATGCAATAGCTTATATGACGCTTGAGGCGCAAAAAAACGGCATAGGTGCGTGTATAATAGGCGGCATCGGGAATGAATTGACCGAGTCTGTCCCTGAAGTGTACGATATGGTAAGAAATACCTTTAAACTGCCGGATAATTTAATGGTCATGGCTTTACTGGCCATTGGCTATGAGGCGGAAACCCGGGAGAGCCCCGAAAAAACAAGAAAATCATTCGACGAAATTGTGTCCTGGGAATTTTTTGGGAATAAAAAGTAGTATAAATTCTGTTTTTTATTTGTTATAATTTTATTAAATTTAAATTAAATAGAATTCGCTATTTCATCATGCTGTGGAGGCAACAATTTAATGACAATTAACGACAACGCAGACAGTGTAAAACAGGAAAACTCCTCGGAATTTGAACTTCTCCTTGAAAAATATGACTATAGCTTTAAAAAAGGCGATATAGTAAGGGGAAAGGTGGTAGGCTACAAAAGTAACGGCGCAATGATTGACATAGGCGCTAAAACAACCGCCCTTGTGCCTGAAAGGGAAATCGCCGAGGACAACTCAAGGCCCATGCAGGAAGTTCTTCCACAGGACGATGAGGAAAAGGAATTTTTAATCATAAAAGACGAAAACGAGGAGGGCGAGTTTACCCTCTCCTATAAAAAAGTTGTGCTGGCGTACGCCTGGAAGGAACTTGAAAAGATTAAGGAAGAGGATGCCGCGGTTGAAGCGGAAGTTACCGCAGAGGTTAAAGGCGGGATACTGGTTGATGTGCACGGAGTAAGAGGGTTTGTCCCGTCGAGCCATATAAGGGCAAAAGACCCCCAGGAGCTGGTCGGGGAAAAAATCCAGCTTAAAATACTCTCACTTGACCCAAAACAAAATAACCTTATAATGTCCCACCGTAAAGTGGTATCTGAAAGACAGGCCGAACAGAGAAAAGACCTGTTTGAGCATATTGAAATTAACAGCGTTGTAGAGGGTGAAATAGTAAGGCTTGCCGACTTCGGGGCTTTTGTTGACATAGGGGGCATTGACGGATTATTGCCGCTGTCGCAAATATCCTGGCGCTGGGTTGACCATCCTACAGACATTCTCTCGGTCGGGGAAAAAATTAAGGTACAGGTTATAGGAATAGATGAGGATAAACAGCGCGTAAGCCTCAGCCTCAAGAGCCTGCAACCTGACCCCTGGGTAGAGGCCTCCAAGGAAATCAAGGAAAAAGAAACCCGAAAAGGAAGGGTCATAAGAATAAAGCATTTTGGCGCTTTTGTGGAAATTTACCCGGGAGTCGAGGCGCTGTTGCCCTATAAGGAGCTCATCGAATACCAGAATAAAACAGGTACATCCGTCCAGGTAGGCGAGGAAATCGAGACCATTGTCCTGAAATTTAACCCGGAAGACAGAAGAATCAGCCTGACCACCCCCGTAACACGTAACCTTGAACATGCGCCCCCTGAAGAAGAGGGAGAACCCGGGTAAAACAAACTTATTATGCATATAACGCTAAAAAACATATTTAAATTGCTCATTAAGGAAATTTTTAACCTCCCTGTATGGATAAAACAGGTAATTTACCTTGAACTAAAAGAAGAAATAGAGTCCTCACCGGTTAAAAGCTATCTTGATACAGCCGGCAAGAAGAACTGCCTGCAGTTATACCTGCCAAAACTTACTTATGCAGGGAAAAAAGAGCTTGAGAAAAAGACCGGCAAATATTCCGAGGACACATACAGCTTCCTGGAAGCGGTTTTCCAGGAGCTCAGCATAATAGAAATAGCAATTGCCAATAACTGGAGTCTTTTTGAGTGCTCAAAGCATTTTATTAACGCAATAAACCGCGAGTTGGCGGTTAATCCCATCTCCCCGGTGATAAAGGGCACAGCCCTTTACCTGGCAGGCAATATAAAACTCGGGGAATACTTTGTAAAAATAAATAAAATCAACATAGAGCAGCTCGACGAAGCCCTGAGAACCCAAAAATACATTGAGGAATCCATGGGGGACAAGCCGGGGCTGGCTGATGTACTTATGCAGATGGGGCTTTTGAGCGTGGAGGATACAGAAG
>JANQGS010000117.1 GCA_028277195.1 Candidatus Gastranaerophilales bacterium | reverse complement strand
AGAAACCCCATTACAGCCCCCGCAAGCAAGGCAGCAATAAGCGCACTGGCAGGCTGGCCCGTAAAAATAGCCACAACCCCCATAGTAACCGCGATAATTGTAATTACACCGCCGGCAAGGCCGTCAATCCCGTCTATAAAATTTATCGCATTTGTTATCCCTACCAGCCACAAAAGCGTTACAGGAAGGGATAAAGCCCCCAGGACAACGGGTTCTCCAAAGGGATTGGAAAGAACCTGTATTTGTACACCCAGAAGAAACGCTATTAATGCCGCACCGGACTGGATAAACAGCTTTAGCCCCGGGGAAAGGTCATATAGGTCATCTACCAGCCCGAGTAAAAACATTAAACTCCCGCCGATAATTATGCCTGAAAGGCAGTTGCCCTCGGGATAATCAGAATTTATTAAAACAATTATAATGAATGCACTAACGGTACACAGCCATATGGCAATTCCTCCAAGGCGCGGGGTTGGTTTTTTATGTATTTTCCTCTCACCCGGCAGGTCAACAAAGCCTTTTTTAAGACAAACCCTTCTTACAACAGGTACGATTATAACTGCCAGGAAAAAAGCTATGAGAAAGCCGGTTATATGTGTATCAAAAGTTAAAATAGCAATGCTTCCCGTAATTATGCCAACAAATTAATTATATTACATAAAATTAGCATAAAATACGCTTGTTAATTTGAATTTTTTATTTTTAAACTCGGATTATTTAGAGCCCGTTTGCGAACACTTTTATAATACTTAAGGCAGCGGGTGTAAGAATTACTATAAAAGTAGCCGGAAGAATAAATAAAACAAGGGGTATTGTCATTTTAATGCTGGCTTTTGCCGCCATTTCCTCGGCTTTTTGTCTTCTTTTGGTCCGCATTGCGTCCGAGTAAACCTTTAATGACTGGCCGATACTCGTTCCCAGTTTATCGGATTGAATTAACAGCCCCATAAAAGACCTTAACTCAGGAGAGGAAACCCTTTTTGAAAGGCTTCTGAATGCATCTGCCCTTGGCACGCCCGCCAGGATATCTTTTCCGACCCTTTTAAATTCCTGGGCCAGGACAGGTGCTGCATGTTCCTGCTCCGTTGCGACCCTGGAAATAGCCGAGTCCAGCCCCAGCCCTGCCTCAACACATACCGTTAAAAGGTCTATTATATCAGGAAGCGCATATGTAACAGCTTCAGCTCTTTTTTTTGCGAGTCTCTTGATATTCATATCAGGAAGCCTGAACCCTACCATGGGGAACATTGCCAGCATGGTTGCTTTCATCAGTATATCACTATCCGAGGTAATGGCCAGGAATAACCCCGCAATTCCGCCAAAGCCGGCATATATGAGTTTTTTTGAAATATAATTCAGGTGAGAATCATCATCAGCCGGCAGGCCCGCTTCAACCAGCAATTGTTTATGCGCAAGGACGTTTTTGGAATTATTTATTATTCTTTGCGCTATAGAATTAACAGCCTGCTTAACGAACTCGGCTGAATCCTCCTCTTTTTCTTTTTTATCGCTTTCATCCCCCAGGTTTGCGGGAGAATATTGCAGTAGTCTTGAAATTACATTTTCATCCTTCTCTTCATCAAAGAGTTCATATACTACATAAACGCCTGCTGCTATTAAAATTAAAATAAAAATTGCTTCCATGTTTAATACACTGTTCCTTAAACGCGTATTTCAGTAACCTTTTTAATTATTAAAAAGCCCACCAGTGACATAAGAAATGAAGTTGCCAAAGCCGCCATTCCCGCCAGAGTGGTGTAAAGAGGTTCCATATAAGCCGGGTTTATCATGCTCACAAGCCCGGATATAATTACAGGGGCGAGCCCGAGCACAATACCTGATAATTGCGCCTGTGCCGTCTGGGTTTTTATCAAGCCCAGGAGTTTATACCGCTCACGAATTGTATTGTTGAGGTTATCAAGAATTTCCGCCAGGTTTCCCCCTACTTCCCGTTGAATTAATATTGCGGTGACAAAAAACCTTAAATCCTGGCTCCCGGGCAAGGTTTCACCCATATTTACCATTGTTTCCCTGACTTCCCTTCCCAGGGAAATCTCATCAGAAACATTCTTAAAAATTTTATTTACAGGATAATCACTCTCTGTAGCAACGGTTTGAAATGCCGATAAAAGTGAATGCCCTGCTCTTAATGAATTGGAAATAATTCCCAGCGCTTCAGGAAATTGCTGGGTGAATTTTTCCTTTCTCTTAAGAAATTTTAGTTTAAGGAATATAAAGGGAAATACCCCAACAACAAGTCCTGTAAGGATTATAATAATATTCTTGCTTACCAGCCCGAGCAGTAAAAAAGCCAGTACCAGGCCGCAAACTCCCATGATAAAAAGGTCAACAGGCATTTTTACATCAGCAATCTTCAGGCTGAATTTAATTTTCTCTATAAACTTGAACCTGCCAATGATTGCCCCCAGGAACTGTATCCTGTAATCAGAGGTATCCTTGAGCATTTCGAGCAGGTTTGACTTTTTTAGTTTTTCCTTGTTTGCAAGGTTTTTAAATATCTCATCTGATGCATTATCCAGTCTTTTATCCTCAAAATTCCTTAAAGAAGCCAAACGCCTGTGAATCACCGGGTCTGAAACAACTTCCGGCAGGAGTATGTCCACCAGGAGAAAAATAATTGCAATTAATGTTATCCCTACAAAAATTTCCGTCATCTTGTAATTTCACCCGGCTTTTTCTGCGTTTTCCTCTGCTGCAGGAACGAATTTATATCGCTTTCTTTTTGTTTTTCCCTGGAGACTTTAGCAAGGTTAGGGTTTTGAATAGCCTTTGGCAGCTTATTAGCATTTGATTTTGCTTCATCTTTTCTCATTTTTTCATTCGGTGGGTTCGGGCAAAGATAAACCACGGGCGCGTTAACGTCAAATATTTCC
>JANQGS010000216.1 GCA_028277195.1 Candidatus Gastranaerophilales bacterium | reverse complement strand
TAATCCCCCTCAAACGCAATATAGCCGTCTTTTATGCTGCCCCGCAACTTAAGCTCCTTAATTACGTAATCAACCGGGGCAGGCGGTTCAGGCCGCGATTTTTCCTTTATGAGCTTTTTTAGCTCGGCATAGGGCATATAAACCAGCTTTTTATTTGCGGTTAAAAGGGTGTTCAGTTTTTCATAGGGCACAAACTTGAGGATTTCCTTTCTCAGCTTGAACTCCTCGCCGGATTCCGTTGAAAATGCGCTTTTGGCTGATAAAAACAGCACACCAAGCAGTAAAATTATTAAAAACAGTGATTTTTTATTTATTTTCATTATTTTTAGCCCTCCATTTTGTTAGCAGGAATTTAATAAGAGAAACTGTCCCGGCAACCGGAGGCAGCCACATTCCCCTTATTTTATCGGATTTAAACGCTGTATAAGCAATCGTTAACAATATTAACAGGGCCAGGATGTCCGGTATCAAGTCATTTATGTATATAGCCGCTATTTTCGGGGATTTTTCAGCTTCAAATGAAAGCTGGTAAAACTTATGGCTTTTTCCAATCAATGGAAGGTCCACATAAACAGGCAGTTTGCCTACTTTTTTGCTTTTATAAACCCGTTGGGGAGCGACGGAAAAGTAATCCCGGAAAGACTTTTCCTCAGATTCATATAAGCTCATCTTTTCCTTTACCGCCCCCGGCGGCGCCGCGTTAACCCCGTCCGCTACCTGAGAACAGCCTATTGGGTGTGTCTTTTTGTCTTTCAGGAGGTTTGAAAACAGGCCCAGCGGGATAAAATCCTTATTTTTCGGGGTATAAATAGCCCATTTTACTGAATTTGCGGCCAGTTCTGTTTTTAATGCCCGTAAATCCGTCCAGAGCGGGAATGTAACTCCTTCGGTAAAATATACGATTTCCACCGGAAACGAAGCCGAAGTCACCAGCGGGATAGCATATATTGCCTTTTCAGGGTCTTTCAGGGCCGGTTTTACTGACTTATTGTTTACATAAACGCTCCATATTGAGGAATTAGCGGGCAGGGTGATTTCAAGGAATTGCTTTGAGGTATTTCGCAACCGCATTACAGCTTTTGTAAACAGTCCTCCCTCCCTGTTCAGTACGGATGTTATCTCCGTGTAATCTATATTAGCCTCATATACCGCAACATCCTTGTGTCTTACGATGTTTACGGTTATATCATAAGGAATTTCCCGGATATTATCCTTGTTTTTTGTGTATTTAAGGGCGATTGAGGATTTCAGTCCCCTTAAGTCGCCTTCGAGCTCGTTTGAGTCGATTTCCCGGTAATTCTTTGTTTCATCTGATTTAACAATGGATGATTCTATGTTTGTTGTTTCAACAAGCGCCACATAACCTGTTTCCCTGTCAATATTCTCGTTTACGAGGGTTATCGCAGGGATTTTTGTCTTAAATGACGAGTCATTAAAATTCCTGCGGAAGTGCAGGGTAAGCCTTGTCTTGCCCTCAACCGGGGAAACCAGCTCAACCGGCAGCACATTGTCCCTTATTTCCGGGTAGGGGTCGACCGGCTCATTGTCCTGAACGGTTATAGAGTCAATTTCAATGCCTTCGGGGATATAAAATTCAAACCTGCCAAGGGGAGACCTCCGTATGTCAAGCTCAGCGGTAAATGTACCCTTAAGCGCGCCCCTTCCCGCTTCTATTTTTGAATATGTGACGGCATTTGCAGAGGGGGGCAGGTTGTTATCGGGTTTTATGTCGCTGATTAGCGTACTTTTTGGGGTCCACCTGACATTTATATTTCCCGTGGGGAGCAGGGATGCTATGGCTTTTGAGCTGCCAGCCAAGTTGAAGGGCCTTATTGCAACGGCGTGTGTTATATCAAAAGCTATATCCGGCCTGTTAATGCGGCACTCAAGATTGGTTATGGGCATTACAGGCTGCGTGAATGAGAACGACCTGGTGTTCCGGGAGGCGGCTTCCTTTATTTTTTCCGTGAAATTCAGGGTAAGAACATAATTCCCCTTTTTTTTGAGGGTAAGGGCATGATAATTTTTATCGGTTGTGATTGAGGCGGGGGTTTCTCCCAAAACTGCCGACGTAACAGCGGTTTTTGAGGATAGAACCGGTACTAGCGCCCATTTATCATCGAGTTTGTTTATTTTATACACGCCCTTTATTTTTATTTCATCTTTTGCAATGTCCGCCAGGTAGTCAACAGAGGTTATTTGATAACTGACAGGCGGTTTTCCGGGGTCTGTTTTTTTTGCTTTCCCGGAATTTTTTATCTGTTCAAGGTCAGTATCCCGGATAAAGATATATTTTTTATCGATATTTTTAAAGTCCCCCGGGTTTTCAGGGTCATACGGCGTCCACAAATGCAGCGGGGGTTGCTCTGTTGCGAGTGTGGCCGTGTTAAATATCAATAAAACCAGAAGTGATAGTAATAATTTTTTCATATTCGCCCCTTTTTTCCCTGAATAATTTTAATTATCACAATTTTTTCTCATTCTGGCAATAAAAAACCCGTCCATGTCCTGCTCTGATTGCAGGATTAATTTTGAAAATTCCGGTTGAAAACATTTATTAAGGCTTAAAAATTTTTCAACAACCTGAATGTTCTCCTCCGGCTCAATGCTACAGGTGCTGTAGACCAACCCCCCCCCGGGCTTGAGCATGCCGGCGGCATTTGTGAGGATTTTTAGCTGTAATCCGGCGAGCGTGTCAATATCCCCGGGTTTTCTCCTCCACCTCGCATCGGGTCTTTTTCCGAAAACCCCGGTATTTGAGCATGGCGCATCAACCAGTATCCGGTCAAATTCCTCATTTAGTTTTATTTCAGAAGCGTCAGCTTCAATCGTTTTTACGCTCTTTATGCCGAGTCTTTCGCAATTCCCGGTTATTTTTTCCAGTCTTTCAGGACTTATGTCAACAGCGGTTATTTCACCTGTATCGTTCATAACAGATGCTATATGAGTGGTTTTTGCGCCCGGGGCAGCGCACAAATCAAGTATTTTTTCGCCCGGTTCAGGCCCCAAAATCCTTGCCACCATAGCAGACGCCGCGCCCTGTACAACCCATAACCCTTCCTTATAGCCCGGAATATTCCTTATATTTCCCCGGCTCTCTATTATAAGGCAGTCCTCGCACTGAGGGACTTCCCGAAAATTAATTTTATTTTGCTCAAAAAACTGTAAAAGCCTGTCTTTGGTGACTTTAAGGGTATTTATGCGCAGGCAGAGCTTTGGGGGCTGGTTATTGTATTCCAGTATTTTTTTAGCGGCCTCAATGCCGTAATTATTTGCCCATCTTTTAACAAGCCAGTCAGGGTGCGAGTATTTTATGCTTAAATCATCGTCTTCTATTTTGATTTCAGGCCGTTTCCTTATGAAATTGCGCAGGACCGCGTTAACAAACGACACGGCCTTTTTATCCAGCTCCTTGCATATACCGGCATAAGAATTAACCACCGCATAGTCGGGATGCTTCAGGTATTCCAGCTCAAATACAGCCAGCCGCAAAATGTTTCTTACGGTTGGGGAGAGCTTTTTAACCCTTCTGGAGGAAACGAGTTCAATAAAATAATCGAGCGCCAGCCTGGATTTTATTGTCCCGGCAACTGTATTGACCAGGTCCGGGGGATTGTTTACCTTATTGGCGAAGAATTCAAGCGTTTCATCATAAGAGCTGTTATGCTCAATTATTTTTATAACGCATTTTAAGGCGGCATGCCTTATTTCCATTTTATGCCTTTTACCAGGGTGGCAAGGTCCTTGCTCTCTCTTAAATAAACAACCTCCCTGCCTTTTTGCTGTGCGTTAAAGATTTTTTCCGCGAACTTCCCGGGTTCACTAACCTTAAGCCCCTGCAAAGCGGTAAGTACGTTAACTCCAGCTTTGCCCAGCCTGTTATGCAGGCCTGAAGCATAGGT
>JANQGS010000107.1 GCA_028277195.1 Candidatus Gastranaerophilales bacterium | reverse complement strand
CGCCCAGGGTTTTATATAGCTCCGCGGCCCTGGTGTATTCACCGCTTTCCATAAACAGCAATGCCAGTGTGCCGTTAAAGGCATTAAAGTCCTTATTTTCAATTGTATTAAGGATTTGCAGTGCTTTTTTATAGTCTTTATTGATTAAAAATTCTTTTTTAGCCTGAATGATTAAATCATTTTTTTTCATCAGTTTTTAATTTATTTGTAAAGGATTGAATTTTACTCATATAGTCATCGGGCATATCTTTTTTTATGCCCTTAATGCCCATTAGCCGGTCTAAATCAGCCGCAGCCATTTCTTTTTGCGCCTGCTCGTTCGCCTTTTTAATCTCCTCGTAAATTTCCTCCCTGAAAATAGATACTTCCCTGGGGGCTTTTATGCCTATTTTTACTGATTCGCCCCTGGTTTCCAGCACGGTGATTTCAATATTATCGTTTATTACGAGTTTTTGTCCTTTTTTTCTTGTTAAGACGAGCATTTTGCTTTATCCTCATCAAAAATCCTGTGTTTTATGCCGTATTTTGTGTCTGTGAGCACAAGCTGCAGGCCGCTTTTATTCTCTATATTTATCACGATTGGTCCTACCAGGTTTATAGTGGCTTCCCGGGCGTTTCCCTGCGGTATGCATACGATATTAAAGGAAACTATGTTTTCGGTTTCCTTTGCGTCGAGTTTTTTGGCTTTTTCCTCCGGTATGGTGAACTGGTAGTCTATGCCAAAGTAAGCCGGGAATGTAACCGGAAACGCGACATTTTCATCCTCGGCTGATTGTAGCCATTTAAAGGGTGATTCCGGTGAATTATCAATGAGGACAAATTTTTTCAGCCGGTCATATCCTAAAATAGGTTCAATAAATTCAAATACAAGGTTATCGTCTACTTCAACTTCTCCAAATCTGCTGGTGGTTATCTTCATAAAATTATTCCCAAAAAATATCTTTTGTAATAACTATTAAAGCACATTATAAAGTAAAGGGCTATTACTTTTTCCTCTACCCTGTTCCTATACCGGTAATGAAATCGGTATTGTAAAATAAAAAGTTGTTCCTTTTCCTGCTTCTGATACAAACCATATTTTCCCTTTATGCGCTTCGACAATTTGCTTGCTAAGATACAGCCCCAGCCCTGCTCCTATTTTTCTCTTTTGGGCGGGGTATTTTTCAAATATATGGCGCTGTTCTGCTTCCGGTATTCCCCGGCCATTGTCATTAATTGAGACCAGTATATCGTTATCCTGTTTTTTAGCGGAAATAGTTATTTTTGTCCCTTTTTGCGTATGCTTTATTGCATTACTTACCAGGTTAGTCACTAACCTGCATACTTCCCTTTTATTTATGTAAACTAAAGGTAAGTTCTCCTCAATTTCTATTTTAATTTCACATTGCCTGTCTTTCACGAGGGGTTTTAAAACTCTTGCGCTGCAATTAACCAGCTTTTCAATGCTTTCCTCTTTTACCTTTAATTCCGCTTTACCTGATTCATAGTGATATACAGAAAGAAGGTTATTTATTATTTCAAGCAGTTCTTCATTGGTTTTATACATATCTTCAAAATATTCCCGGCAGTTTTTTACGGTTTCATCCGGTAAGGAATTCATAAGCATTTCCAATACTTTTTGTTCCGCAAAAATTGGGCTTCTTAAATCATGAGTTAGTGTTATGGTGAAATTCCTCCGCATTGCCTCAATGTCAGTGTTAAGTTTAGCCTGGTATATCACGATTGCCGATTGATTAGCGCTTGACTCCAGAAGGTTTATTTCCTCCTCTGAAAAATTCTTGTTGGATTTGGTATAGTTCACAAATAACGCTCCAAGGGGGGTCTCTTCATAAAATACGGGAGCTATGGCAAATGATTTTATATTGCATTCCCTTAAAAAGGTTTTGGTTATCTCGGGAAGTTCAGCGGTATTAACATTATCCGCAAAAAAAGTCTGCCTGTTTTCAATGATTATTTCCCTGAAAATATCAAACTTTTTCCTGTCATGCTTAATGCAGGAAATCTTTCCGATAAGGCCCGGCTTAAGGTATTCCATATAATCTTCAATATAATCGGTAAAATTCTGCTCAATAGTGTCATACTTATTAAAAAAACATATGTCGGCATTATAAAACTTGCCTGTTTCGGTTACTATTGTGTTTAGAACCCCTTTAATATCATTTGAGGTTATTGACATGGTTATTATGTTCCTTAAAAAGACCTCTCTTTCCAGCATCCTTCTTATATTTTTGATGATATCGTTTAAGGCGAGTTTTAAGTCATGTATTTCATGTTTTGAGTTATTGCCGATTTCTTTTAAGTCAGGAAGCCCACAAGAATCTTTTTTTAATTCCTGTACAACATTATAAATCGGGGCTGAAATTGCTTTTGAGACAATTAATCCTGCCCCGAAAGAAACAGCCAGGCCCATTAATACGTTTATAAACACAAACTTATTAAAAAAATCAGTATCTTTAGCATGTTCATTCTTTACCTCAAGAGCAAATTTCTCGTTAAAATCTGCCAGCTCTCTCAGCAATAGGGCAAAATCATCCAGTTTTGACTGGTTCTCCCTGAAATACCTCAGGGCTTCAGCCGTTTTATTTGCTTTTTTCATCTTTAGAATGTTTCTGTAAACTGTTCTGATTTCCTCTTTGAGTTCGTGCAGTCTTTTAACACGTTTTTTTTCAAAAGCCACTAACTCGCTCTTTTCATATTCTGAAATTAAATTTAGAACTTTTTTTGCCTTTAATTCCGTATCAATGACCAGTTTGGCTTTACGGCTTTTATCCTTTATTAGCACGAATTCATAAATATTCGCCTCAATCCCTCGAGTCAGGGCACTTGCATAATTCAGCCGAAGGACTGATAACAGGTGATTATTATAAATATCACCCATTTTCTCCTTTGATTCTATGCTATGGGAATAAGTTGCCGCCACTGTTAACAATTCAAATAACATTGTTATTATTATAAGAATTATAATTTTATGAAATATTTTAAGGTTCAAGAACCACTTCATATTAAATCCTCCAAATATTTATATAATTTTTATTTATTGTGTACTAAATATTTGGAGTTTCACTGCCCTTGTTTACTAATTTAAAATTTTACCGGGCGGGGTTTCAGGATTTCACGCCATGCTGATACAATATCCTGCTCCTCGCGTTCTTTTGAATGGTTCAAAAGCGCATAGTCCCTGCCCTTTTTTGCCCGCTCAAATACCTTTTCAGGACTGGCTTTCCAGGTATTGATTACCTCCTCGGTTGTCCTTGCAAACCCTACGATGTCCGCTATGCCTACAGGATAGGCAAACTCCCCGTTTACATATTCCCTGCCCCCAAAACCGTGATAACCGACCAGTATACAGCCTGATAAATGCGCCTCTAAAGGCGGGAGCGGGTTGCCCTCGGGATAGCCGAAATTAAGGAAAATCAACGACTCGCTTAATACCCGCGCAACCTCCGCCTCGCTCATGTTATCAATGGGTATAATCGTGAACTCATCCAGCACTCCCCTGAACTTTAGAATGTTTAATACCTGCAGGGCCTCGTCCGGGTGCTTTCTGGGCATAAAGCATATTTGCTTCTTTTTTTCCTCTGAGTACTTAAATATTTCAGTGTTAATGGAATTATGAATCCTGTAGACCTTTAAATCGGGAAAAGCATAATTTAAATACTGCTTGCTGTCCTCTGAGACCACTATTGCCCCGACAATATCGGGGTGGGTATACGGAGTGAGTTTGTTCCGGGGGTTTATGTCATATCCTTTAAATGTATAGTAGCAGTTCTGGTTAAATATTACTTTTTTAACGCCTTTTAGCAGGTCACCCATTTGCGGGCCGTAAATCTCGGGGAAAACGAATATATCGCTCAGGGTTATAGTGCCCAGGTTGCTGTCATATACTACCCTGGTGGTGTTTTCAAACCATGTGCACCTGAACCCTGCTTTTGAGTGCACTACATAGGCTTCAATCCCGTTTTTATTCAGGATATCAACGTTATCATAAATCTTTTTAATTCCGCCTACCGCGCTATTATTATCAGGACACAGGAAAAAAACTCTTGTCATGTGTATTCTTTCTCTTTTTTAATAAAAGTAAGGAAAGGGAGGGCCCTTTCCTTACGTGTAAGTGTTACTTTAACAAGTCCTCGGGAAAATTCATGATAGATGTCTGGTCAGTAACCACTGTTTTAATCCCGGGAGTCAGTTTTTGTACATATTCATACTGGATAAGCAGCGGGTTAGCTTTTAATGCAGCGCCTTTTTCCCTGATTGCCTGGGCTTCGCCCTCTGCTTCAATGATTTTCCTTTCCTTTTCCTGTCTTTGCTTTTCCAGGATATATTTCATTCTCTCTGCTTCCTGGAGCGCAACCTGCTTCATTTCAATTGCTTTTGCAAATTCTTCCGAGAACTTGACGTTTCTTATGAGCACTTCGCTAAGATTAATATTATAGTTAGCCAGGCTTTTTTTCAGGTTTTCCTGTATGAGGTTTTGTATTTCAAGCCTTTTTTCAGAATAAACGCCCAGTACCGGGTATTGGGCAACTGTATTTCTCGCTACGCTCCTGACTTCGGGCCTTATAATTTTTTGTTCATAATCCCGGCCTACTGTCTGGTGAAGTTTCCATACATTATCAGGCATTAAGTTATACCTGACTGACATGTCCATGGCAATTTTCTGCCCGTCAGAAGTAAGTGAAACCAGCGCGTCATCTGACCTTATTGCGTTCCTTCCGTCACCGGTAGCCATTGTATATGTTTGAGTTCTTACACTGTAGGTAGTCGGCATTTGAATACCGGGGATAAGAATGTGCATGCCTTCTCCCAGCACTCTTTTTTCCATACCGCTAACCCTGTTCATTATTATGGCTCTTTTCCCCGCGTCTACTACCAGGATTGCCTGTGAAAGAAACATAATCGCAATAAAAATAATTGCAATAAGCCCTACTGACAGTCCTTTGAACTTGCCCGGCTTAAAATCCAGGTTTACGATGTTTTCATTTCGCATAATTCGTTCTCTCCTTTCATCTAAAGTCACTTGCTTTTAATTTATGAACCCATTTGCTGAATTTATGGTTATCATAGCTCAATGCGTATTCATACAATGCCTCCAGCAGTTTCCTGCCCGAGTCAGACCTGCCGATGAGCATAAAGAACCCTCTTTTGTTTTTCATGCAGGCTATTTCTTTTTGTATAATTTTATCCACGTTATTTTCGGGCTTTTTGGAAATTTTTTCCCTTACCCAGTCCGACAGCAGCATTATTGCCGGAACATCGGCATTAAACGTTTGAATGTATTTTGAAAACTCTTTTATTATCATAAAGATATTATACTCTAAGAAGAAGCCGTATAGATAATTCGACAATTAAAAAAAAATTTAAATTTATTAAAATAAGTTACTCGAATTGCTAATTAAGCAATTCATAAATTTCCTTAAAATCACCCGCCCACCCTACCCAGGAGGTGTGTGAAGGGCTCTGCCCTTCACGATTTCTATAAAA
>JANQGS010000071.1 GCA_028277195.1 Candidatus Gastranaerophilales bacterium | reverse complement strand
AAATGAAATTAATTAACTTAAATCGGTATGCGTAAGCAGAGAGCGACGTTTTCTTAAAGTCGGGCTTTGCCCGATTTTAAGAAAACTAACTCATTTTGGCATAAACTGGCAATTTTTTCACCTTGCTTGTTTTTATATAAATAGAAGGGTAAAGGTAAAATTTAATATTTGGGAGAGAAGGGGTATGATAGATAAAATTCCAGAAAATGTTCAAGCAAGAGCAATACAAATTTTAGGCCAATCACAAGGCAGGGATGAATTTGGACCAAACTCCGTTTTTTATGAGTTTATGAAAATGGACGCGGCAGATGAAAACGGTCTTGACGGAATAGTTACACTGGATGGTGAATCACAATTTGACATATTGGGGTTAGCACAAAACCATCATAACCTAGATAATGAAATGTTTCAGCTATATTTGAATTCTTTATATGAAAGGGCAAGCTCAGAAGGTAAAAGGGATTTAATTGCAAAGATTCTGGAAATCTTACTCCCTCTTGACGGCAAAAGGGTAGGTAGAAACAGACCAAGCATTAACAGCGATTTATCAATGCAGCCGTACAGGTTATCAGGAAATCCTTTTGAGTCTCCAGGAATAATATTTGCCCCCGGGGTGCTTAATTCTGGACAGTTTAATCCGGCAATGGGGTTTTTAAATTTTGGTTTTGCGGGAAGTTCAGAATTAGGAAGTCAGATAGCATTTGCGACAAATAATTATATTGGAACTTCTACTGCGGCAGGGCCTGGTGGAGGGGACCTAGCCTGTGCTTGGTCAGTAAATAATATCTTTAAAAGCTGCGGCATATACTTGGATGGTAATACTAATTCAGTAAAAGGCCTTGAGAACTCAATGAGGAAGTCCGGAAGATTTGTCCAAATATCTAAAGAAGAAGCAGGGCCGGGAGATGTCGCTTTAACTACAGGAGCAAAAAATCATGTAGGAACTTTTGACGCAAATGGAGTATTACGTTCAAACAGCTCAAGTAATGCAGCATTTGTTAACACTCATAGGGGTAGGACTTTTGGTCCCTATTATGGAAACCAGGAAGTTAGGTACTATAGGGCTATTGCATAACCCTCCACACCAACTAGCAATTTTCCAACACAATTTGTTTTTATATAAATAGAAGGGTAAAGGTAAAATTAAGCATTTAAAGAAATTAAATAGGAATTAGGAGGAAGGGATATGCTAGACAAGTTAGAAGGATTAAAGGTTTTAAAACAGGTTACAACGCAACTTCAAGAAGACGGGGTGAAAGGCAAGGCTCAGCAGACTGCCGAAATGATTGCCGGCAAGGTTGACGACAGTATATTTGCTCCAATCGGAGTAAACCCCGAGGACGCGTCTGATACTGAAAGGCTGGGAGCAGCCATTTTAGCTGACCTGTCAGATAGAAATATTGATGCACAAGTAGATGGAAAAAATATTTTTGAAGGCTTAACTGAAGAGCAGCAGGATGCATATAAAGAAACAGCTATGGCAGTATTTTTAGGTATTGCGCTTGATGGTTTAGCCGAGACAAAAGGCAAGGAGTCAAGTCCGGTAATGCCTATAGTCCCAGGTTCTCAGGGATTTAGGCCGGCATTAGGGACTTTTGGCGGAGGATATCCTATGTCAGGGCTTTCCGGCATAGGCAGCAACTACCAATCTTATGGTTTTCCAAAAATGAATGATGTAAATCCTGCTAGTGCTTATTATGGAGATCTTACTCAACAATCAGCAGAAGCAGCACAAATAGATCAATTTCTAAATGGCAAACTTGAAGGAAAGGGCCAATTAATTATTAATTTATGTACACAGCCAATGAAAGGAAGGAATGGGAAAGATTTACCACCAATTGACCCGGCGCTGGTAGCTGCGATTATCGGACATGAAACAACCTGGGGTACATCAAATGCTGTAAATACCAAAAATAATGTTGCAGGCATGATGGATGTTAATACAGGCTGTCAAAAACTTAAAGTTTATAACTCAATAGATCAAAGTTTATTTGAAATGGTTAGAAACTTAAGAGAAAATTATATTGCTCAGGGAAGGACTACTATAGCATCTATAGGAGAAAAATATTGTCCGGTAGGTGCAAAAAATGATCCTAATGATTTAAATAAGCACTGGATTGGCGGCGTTACAGAAAATATGCGGAAGATAATGAGCGCTACAGGCTAGACTATAACTTTCATTTTATTTTCAACAATCTCAAGCATTTTAGTTCTATAGTTCAGGAGCATATCCTCAGAACCCGCTAAGGCGGGTTCTTTTTAAAGCTCTTTCTCTGAAATTCCCGCAATTTTCATAAAATGCCTGAGTAATCCTGTTTTTAAAGATTTGTTTTTGTGGATTGGCACAGAAAGTCTTTCAATACACTCCGGCTTGCCATAAATAAAATGACTTCCATTAATCCTCATTAATTTCCAGCCCCTTTTTTCTAAAAGTTTGGCAAAATTTTTCCCTGAAATTGACTTCATACTGCTATTTCAATAACTCTTTTCCTGTTAATATCTGCTATTTGCTCAATATCAACGGATAAACACCCCTCAACAGCTTCATAAATATTTTTTAAAAGCTCTTCAAACGTATCCCCCTGGGTCGCACAACCCTTTATGGCAGGCACTTCCGCCCAATAACCGCCCTCTTCGGCTTCATGTATTACAACTTTTAATTTCATAACTATATTCCTGTAATCTATAATTTATAATTATAAAGCCTTTCATCAACAATCTCAAGCATTTTAGTTCTATAGTTCAGGAGCATATCCTCAGAACCCGCTTCAAACCGCAAGGTGAAAACGGGTTCTGTGTTGCTGGCCCTGATTAATGCAAAACCATCCTCAAACACCAGCCGCACCCCGTCAATCGTGATAACTTTGTTGATTTTATTGGCAAATACATCGGGTTTTTGCGCGAAATACCCCTGCAATTCCTCAACTATACGGTACTTGTGCTCGTTCGGGCAGGGGATGCGTACTTCTTCCGAAGTGAAGGTCTTGGGGAACGAGTTAATAAACTCGTTAACACTGAACTCGCCGGTTTCCAGCTTTTTTGAGCCGACAATCTCAATAAACCTGCACCCGGCGTAAATTGCATCGTCATAGCCGTAATAGCGGTCCTTAAAAAATATATGCCCGCTCATCTCCCCTGCCATAAGAGCGTTTTCCTCTTTCATCTTGCTTTTAATGAACCCATGGCCGGTTTTCCACATAACAGCACGGCCTCCATGCTCCTCTATCGTGTCATATAAAACCTGCGAGCACTTGACTTCCGAGACAAAGGTTGGACGAGAGCCGTCATTCCGGGCTTGGCCCGGAATCTCATGAGATACTGAATCAAGTTCAGGATGACTACGATTACGTTTTTCCAAAATATCCAGCGCAAATATAAGCATAAACCTGTCGCCCGGCAGGCTCTCGCCCCTGTCATCAATAATGCCTATCCTGTCAGAGTCCCCGTCAAAAGCTATCCCAAAATCAGCCCCGGCCTCCAGTACTTTTTCCCTTAAATCAACCAGTGTGGACTCGTCGCTGGGGTTAGGATGGTGGTTGGGAAAGTCTCCGTCAGGCTCTGAGTATAATTCGATTACCTCACAACCCATTTTCCGGTACAGTTCAGGCCCGACAATGCCTCCTGTGGCGTTTGCGCTGTCAACAACCACCTTTACGCCCTTGCCCGCATCTATAAAGTAACTCGCCTGCTCGTTTATGTAATCAGAAACAATGTCATACTTTACGCATTCACCTTTTTCCCCCGGCTCGGGGAAATTCCCCGCTTTTGTTATTTCCCTGAGTTTTATGATTTCCTGCTCGCTCAGGGCTGTTTTGTTATGCGTCATCTTTAGCCCGTTGTAATCCGGAGGGTTATGGCTGGCTGTTACTATAAGCGTTCCGGAAATGTCGGGTATCT
>JANQGS010000036.1 GCA_028277195.1 Candidatus Gastranaerophilales bacterium | reverse complement strand
AAATTTTCAAAAATATTCCTTATATAATTTTTACGGCTGAGCGAACGCAGTGAGCGAAGCCGAAGAAAAATTAAGGGTGGTGGGCGGGTAAAGAATTTTCAAAAATTTTATGTAAAAAATTATTGTTACCTCATTATTATACCAGATAAGGTTAAAAGCAATAACTATCTCATTTTGCGGTAGTGGCCTAATAATGACTGATGTCACCCCGGACTTGATCCGGGGTCTCATGAGATGCCGGGTCAAGCCCGGCATGACATTTAAAGGTTATCAGTTGCTATATGACCACTACCCATTTTGCCTCAACAAAAGCTGAAATCCGAGGCATAAAATCAAGCAGCTTTCATTTTTTGTTTTATGTCAAGATTAAAACCTAAAACATCAAGAATCATATTGATTTTTTCAACCCCAATGTTTTGATAGTCGTGTTCTTCATATCTGTTTAACTGTTGTTTACTTACACCAATTAAATTTGCCAGTTTTTGTTGTGATAAACCCTGAGCTATACGGATTTTAGGCAAAAACCTCAATAACTCTATAAAAGAAATATTATGAGGCAATACAAGCCTGCCGGCTTTTAACTCCTTATATTCTTTTAATTCCTTTTCGAGTTCGCCTATCATGGAATCCATACTGCCAATATGAGCCTCTATAGCTTGTTTAGGCAAATCTTTAGCTATTTCTAAAAATTTTGCCCTGTCTTTTTTTAGATTTTCCAGGGATTTTATTGTTCTTGTTTTTTGTTTTTCACTTTTAATCATTTTGTAATTCTCCTTTTTATTGAATTATTTTAATAATTCCTCTTTCAACCCCTTCTCTTGAGTGAGTAAAAAACTTGGCGGGATTGAAATTGCTATTAGGATATTTAGGGTCTTCCAGGTAAAATTCAATTTTATATTCATACCACATAGGAGCTTTATCGTTAGGATGGCTTTTACCTCTAAAATCTCCCCATATAGACCCACTATCAGTTAGCTTTAAAAAAATTGAATCTGCATAAGAAACCCGCAAATAACCGTCAATATCTGCTGGTATTGGTTTAGCTGTAGCAAAACTGCCATTAGCATAAATTTCAGTTATTCCATAATACCAATAAGTTTTACAGGCTAACTCTAAAGCGTGGATTAATTGTATTCTTTCCGGGGTAGAAGCCAATATTTTATGATTTAATAACTCGTCTATAGTCATTAAGTAAGTGCCAGATATTAAATAACCTGTCTTTTTATCAAAAATAGGCTTTTTCTTCATATTATTATTGTATCAAATTTAACAAATAAGTCAACATATATGATTACTTATGTTTTGCTAAAAGCCACCTGGCGAATATACTTGTTTTCCCGGGATGTTATCATATCCTGGTATGGGCTCACTTAATGAAATAGTGTCTTATATAGGCAGCTCAGGTATAAACCTGCTGGAAACCCTCAAATTTATTGCCCGGGGCCGGGTAAATATTGAAAACACCGCAGTCCAGACAGTTAAAGCGGGTATTGGCTCGCTTTTTATAGTTGTAACGACCCAGAGCTTTATAGGGCTCGCCATGTCAACCCAGCTGGCAAAGGAGTTTGAGAAACTGGGAGCGGAAGCCTTTATCGGGGGATTTATCGGCCTTGCTACAGTAAGGGAGCTCGCTCCTGTTATCTCGGCAATAGTCGTGGCGGGCAGGGTTGGCGCGGCTATTTCCGCAGAGATAGGCAGCATGAAGGTTACCGAGCAAATTGACGCGCTAAGGGTTTTCGGGATAAACCCCTTAAGATACCTGCTTGTGCCCAGGCTTATCGCAGCCTCAATGGTAAATCCCCTCCTGACCATAATAGCGGCAATTGTCTCAATAATGGCGGGTATGGTACTCTCAAACGCCAGCGTGGATGTAAGCTATTCCGCCTATCTTAACTCGGTCAGGCAATTTGTCATGGTGAGGGATGTTTTTATAATGATGTTTAAAGCCGTGGTGTTTGGCGGGGCAATAGCAATCATTGCCACTACAACAGGGCTTGAGGTAAAAAACGGGGCTGAGTCCGTGGGAAATGCCACTACAAAGACCGTTGTATGGAGCATAATGGCCATTTTTACACTGAATTACATTATAACCTCAATGTTTTTCTGAATTAAAGAGGGTAAAATGCCGGGTATTGAAGACCAACAAACAATAATAAATTTTGAAAATGTGGATTTGTCCTTTGGCAGGAAGAAAGTTCTCGATGCTTTGAGCTTTAAAATTTTCCCGCGGGAAATAGTGACCATAGCAGGCCCTTCAGGCTCAGGCAAAAGCACTATCCTGAAGCTCATAAGCGGGCTGTTAAAACCTGACTCCGGGGAAATAACCATAAGGGCCGGGCGCTTTGGAATGGCCTTTCAATACGGGGCTCTTTTCAGCTCTTTAACCGTAAGGAAAAATATATCACTCGCGCTTGAGGAGACAACAAATTTTTCCAAATGGGAAATAAGCGGGAGAGTGCGCGAAAGCCTGGAAACAGTAAAACTCGGCCATACAATAAATATGTGCCCGGGTGAGCTCTCCGGCGGCATGCAAAAAAGGATAAGCATAGCAAGGGCGCTTGCGCTGCACCCGGAAATACTCCTCTATGACGAGCCAAGCACCGGGCTTGACCCTCCCACCGCCGCAAAACTCGAGGAAGACATGCTCAGGTTCAGGGACAAAATAGGGCTTACCTCCGTTGTGGTAACACATGACGTTGAAACCATAAAGCATGTTTCCGACAGGGTATTGATTCTGGACAAAGGCCACATAGTCTGGCAGGGGACAAATGAGGAATTTACTAATGATAATTCGCCGTATCCGGCTAGCTTCAGGGAAAGGAAATATGTTGAAGAAATTAAAACCAGGCAGCGCAGAGTTTAAAGCAGGTATTTTTATAATTATATCCGTTACCCTGCTGCTTTTCAGTATTTTATGGCTGAGATACTTTGCCATTACCCCGGAAAAAAGAATAATTGCCCGCTTTACCGACCCCGGGCCCGTTGAAACAGGCATCCCCGTATATTACCAGGGGGTTAATATCGGAAAAGTGCCGAAAGTCGGCTTTTCAAAAAATTTTCGCTACACATATGTCTATATGGAAATATATAACAGGGAAATCGAGCTGCCCGCCAACGTAACGGCCAGGGTAAAGATTGAAGGTATTGCCGGGCAAAAATACCTGTGCTTAACCTATCCTGAAAAACCCGTTAATGACCTGCTCGCAAGCGGAGATGTTATAGAAGGGGAGACCACGTTTGGCATAGACAACCTCCAGGAATTTTTCAAAAAGGAAATTGAGAGCGGGAGGCTGGAAAAAATGTTTAAAGGCGTGGAAAAAGCCATTGCCAACGCAAATAAGACAACAGAGGCAATGGGCGAAACCTCGGAAAAAATAAACGCTCTTTTAGCAAAGTATGACAGGGATATAGATGATATTATAAAAAGCGCGTCCGGAGTTACAAAAGAGCTCAATGAGGCTGTTATAAGCGTTAATAAGGTGGTTAAGTCACCGGAATTCCAGGAGGACCTGAAAAATACGGTTAAAAACGCAAACGGGCTTATGCATGGGACAAAAGTCAATGCACAGAGGGTATTTGACCAGATAGAGGAAAGCCGCCTTATCCCGAATATGAGCGATACCGTAAATAAGACCCATTCCGCGATGGAGGAGGCGGAAAAAGCGTTTAAATGCACGGGCAAAACAGCAAAGAGGTTTGACCGTGTGGGGGAAAATATGAACAAAATGCTCAGCAAGCGGTTTTTATTGTTCAAGCTGATGTTTGGCAGGCCCGGAGAAAAGCTCTCCGAGGGTGAAAATGTCGGGCGGTGAGTATAGTTACGAGTACTCATTTTGTAAAGATTTATTAAATTACCGTTAAAATTCAGGTATGTTTTTTGTTATAAATATTGACAGATATGGTAAAATATATTTTGGATAACTATAAAT
>JANQGS010000009.1 GCA_028277195.1 Candidatus Gastranaerophilales bacterium | reverse complement strand
GTTATGATTGACGGTTCAAAGCATCCTTTTGAGGAAAACATAGCCCTGGTAAAGCAGGTTGTTGATTACGCCCATTCCAGGGGAGTTTCTGTAGAGGCTGAGCTCGGAAGGCTCGCAGGCGTTGAGGATGATATTTCCGTATCAGAAAAAGACGCTATTTTTACAAATCCTGCCGAGGCAAAGGAATTTATTGAAAGAACAGGGGTTGATTCACTTGCTGTTGCGATAGGCACAAGCCATGGCGCTTATAAATTCAAAGGTGAAGCAAAGCTGGACTTTGAGAGATTAGCTGAAATCCAGAAGGCAGTCGGCCCGGATTTTCCGCTGGTGCTTCACGGCGCATCAAGCGTCCCGGAAGAACTCGTGAAGATATGCAATGACAACGGAGCTGAAATCCCGGGAGCTAAAGGCGTGCCCGAAGAAATGTTTTCGCAGGCAACAAAGCTGGGAGTAGCAAAAATCAATGTTGATACCGACTTAAGACTTGCCTTTACGGGCGCTATCAGGAAGCATTTTGCTGAAAATCCTTCCCACTTTGACCCGAGGCAGTATTTAAAACCTGCCAGGGCTGCGGTTAAAGAGGTTGTCAAGCATAAAATCCGGGTTTTCGGCACTGACGGAAACGCTTAAGTCATTATATCAGCTGTTTTTCTAACTTTTCCGATTTTTACAGCTTATAACCGAGCCTGTCCTGTATATTCGCGTCAACAACAAGAAGCGCGTCATTGCCCACAAACTGCTCGAGCGCAATGCGCCTGCTCAGGACATCCTGCCTTGCCTGGTGCTTCAGGTCAAGAATTTGGGTGTGGAATGCCGCTGCTATGGAAGAGAGCCCGGGTTTTGAATTTTTAACCAGCTCCAGGGCCTGCTCACTGTTTTTCTCCATTTCGTCAATCATTTTTAAGTCTATGATTACGCTCAAATAGTTATGGTAGAGCGTTATAAGTTTTACCTGGAGGGAATCCGTTTCCTGCGCAAGCATTACCAGGTCAGCATCAGTTACCCTTGAGAGGTATTCGTTTATCTTGCTGTCATCAGAGAGCACAGAGTTCAGCAAGTTTCCGCTGAACATAGCCGTCCCGGCTGTAACGGGGTCGCCTATCCCAAGCCCCACAATCGGCGCAACACTCGCCAGGGGTGAGAGAATTTTTTTAACCGCACTCTTTTTTTCCACTTCCCCGTCGGGGTGGGAGAGCTTGAGAATGGCAAACCTTATGGTCTCGCTCTTTTCCACTGCAGCAGCCCACAAAATACGCAAATCAGCAAGTAAATCCTGCTTTTCCTCCTGCATCTCGAGGGCTATCTCTTCTGCCAGGGCCTTTATATCCGTATCAAAATAATCTATGTTGCCTTCCAGTATTTTCCCCGGCTTTTTTGGGCTCGCGGTTTTTGTTTTTAAATTTTTCGGCAGCGCAGCCTTGCCAAGGTTTAAATTATTAATTGCCTCAACTCCTGCCAGCCTTTCGAGTTCCAGCCTGTTGAGTTTTATTTTCCGCTTAATTTCGTTTTCCTTTCTCCTTGCCCGGTTATACATTGTGCCGGAAGTTATGACTGAGGTAATATCGCCTGTTGAAAGGGCTTTGGAGTACTGCTTGTTTAATTGTACGGCATTTCCCCTTGCAACCCTGTAAAATTCAAGATTGGCCTTATAATCGTAATAATTTCTTATAATTTTGTCTTGCAGGCTTTCTACAAGCCTTGCAAGCTGTATGAGCTCGGTATCGGTAATGGGAATTTCTTTTGGCGCTGTTTTCCCTGAAATATACCTGCTTGCCACACCGCCACCGACTGATGAAGCGCCGGAGGCCACCGGGTCAGCGCCTAAAATCCCCGGAAGCATTGCGGCCCCTCGGATAAGGGTTGCGACTGTTTTTGTCATCCTGGACGAATTTATTCTTCTTTTTTCGGGCGGCAGCGCCAGTTTTTGCAGGGCGAAAGTAATGACCGGGTTTCTCTTTACGGTTGATTCCCAGAGGAGCTTTATATCCTCAATGTCCATTTTTTTCTGGTTCTGCAAATAATATTGCAACATCTCGTCTTTTGAGTTAAAGAGGTTGTCATTTATTGTATTTACAGGCTCACTTATTTTAATTTTGTGCTGCCTGTTATCATTTTCAAGGGGTATTGTATCTGCCACTGACGTGTTATTCAGGGCAAGGACCGCTGCTATTGAGAGGATAACGGTTTTTACGATTTTATTTTTCAAAATGTTCTCTCCAGCCTTAAACTTACTCTACGTTATAACACATTCAAAAATATTTTTCCCGGGCTATCAATTTTTCCGAGCTTTTTGTTTTTATATAAATAAGAATAAAGGGAAAAAGGTATAATAAAAATTTTCGAAATGTAAATATTCTCCTCATGGCATACTAGGTAATCAGTAAGGGTAAAACCTTACTTTTTTATTGCTGTTTTATGCAATGAAAAAGGCGGGGTCAGGTTTTATCATTTATTATAGGCATAGTTTGAGGAAATTATCATGCTTAGCCCTTTTGAGGTCATGTTGTATTTAACCCTTTCAGCCGCGGGTATTGTAATATTTTTTATAGTGTATAGCCTTATACCGGGCCCGGTAAAAGGTGATTAATACCCTACTTGAGCCCAACCTGCTGAGCTATTGCGCCAAAAGCATAGTTATAGTTTTTAACCTCCCTAAAGCCTGCTTCTCGAAAAATCCCGGCCAGCCCTTCCTGCGAGGGGAAGTTTATCGTGGATTCAGGCAGGTATTTATAGGCATCTCCCAGCAGGGGAACTATTTTAAAAAAGTAAAACCTGAAAACTTTTGCGATTATGCCTTCAGGCTTGCCGGTGTCGAGGTTAACCGCATAACCGCCGGGCCTGGTTACTCTTTTCATTTCCATAACAGCTTTTTTAAGCTCGGGCAGGTTTCTTAACCCAAAGCTGATAAACACCGCGTCAAATGTATCATCCGCAAACGGCAGGCTCATAACATCAGCCTGCATAAACATTATGTTTTTATACTTTAGTGCCTTTTTTGCGGCGATTTTAAGCATATTTTCAGAAAAATCAACCGCGGTTATCTCAATATTTTTAGAGAACATTTCTGACAATAAAATAGCGATATCCCCTGTTCCGGTGCATAAATCCAGCACTTTAGCCCCTTTTTTGAGGGGGATTTTTTTAAGGGCGCGTTTTTTTATGCTTTTATGCAGGCCAAGGCTAATCAGGGTGTTTAAAAAATCATACTTATGGGCAATATTATCGAACATTTCCCGTATAGTCATGGGGTTATGCGCTTTTGCAGTAATATTTTTTCCACTTTTTTAAAATCCTCGGGCGTATCAATATCTATTTGCGGGGGCATCTCAAAAATTTCGGCGTTT
>JANQGS010000280.1 GCA_028277195.1 Candidatus Gastranaerophilales bacterium | reverse complement strand
AATCCGGAAATAAAATTTTTTTTCGAAAGCACAATGCGTAAGCAGAGAGCGTTTTTTAGGAAAATCCGGCTTTGCCGGTTTTCCTAAAAATAAACTCATTTCACTATAAATGGAGATTTGTATATGCCGGAAATAGTAAAAACAAAAATCAGGGACATACCGGATTTTCCAAAACCCGGGATAATCTTTAAGGACATAACAACAGCCATTAGATGCCCTGAAACTTTCAGGAGGATTGTAAATTTCCTTTCGGAAGAGTTTAAGGATATGAATGTTGATTATGTTGCCGGTATAGAATCAAGAGGGTTTATATTCGGCGCGCCTATTGCCTATAACCTGGGCGCAGGGCTGGTAATAGTAAGAAAACCCGGCAAACTTCCCGCCGAAGTCGAGCAAATGACTTATGAACTTGAATATGGGACGGACTCGGTGGAAATTCACAAGGATGCCGTAGAACCGGGCAAAAAGGTTTTAATTATTGATGACTTGCTGGCAACCGGCGGAACTGCCGCAGCAACCGTTGACCTTATAGAAAAAGTCGGCGGTAAGCCGGTCGGCATAGGTTTTGCCCTGGAATTACTATTCCTGAAAGGCATTGAAAAATTTAAAAAGTATGATGAGCTGAAAATAGTTTCCATGGTCAAGTACAACCTTTAACCTCCCGGAGCTGCTTTAGCTTGTCCCTGATTTCAGCCGCTTTTTCAAAATCCAGTATTTTAGCGGCTGAGTGCATTTCTTTTTCAAGTTTTTCTATGATTTTTGGCAGGTCATTAATTTTTGCGTCATATTCAACCATTTTTTCGGCAATAACATCCTCTACGCTCCTGAAGCTGTTTACCATTTCTAAAAGATTGTTTGAGAGTGGTTTAACAATAGTTTTAGGGGTAATATTGTACTTTTTATTGTGCTCAAGCTGGATTTGCCTTCTTCTTTCGGTTTCATCCCTTGCCTTTTTGATACTGCCGGTTATTTTATCCGCATACATAATAACCTTGCCGCAGGAATTCCTCGCGGCCCGGCCTATCGTCTGGATAAGACTGGTTTCTGAGCGTAGAAAACCTTCCTTGTCGGCGTCCATAATAGCAACCAGTGTTACCTCCGGCAAATCAAGCCCTTCCCTTAAAAGGTTTACGCCTATTAACGCGTCAAATTCACCTAACCGAAGGTCCCTTAGTATTTCCACCCGCTCAATGGACTGTATCTCGCTATGCAGGTATCTTACCCTTATGCCTAGCTGGACAAGGTAATCGGTTAAGTCCTCAGCCATTTTTTTGGTAAGTGTGGTAACGAGGATGCGTTCCTTTTTGTGCGTTCTTTGTTTTATCTCGCTTATCAGGTCATCAACCTGGTTAGTGCCGGGGCGTATCTGCACCTCCGGGTCAACCAGCCCTGTGGGGCGGATAATTTGTTCTACCACCTGCTGCGAGTTTTCCAGCTCAAACGCCGCCGGGGTTGCTGAAACAAAAATGGCCCGGTTTACCCTTTGCCAGAATTCCTCAATTTTTAAGGGCCTGTTATCCCTGGCGCAGGGCAGCCTGAAACCGTAATCAATCAACACGTCCTTTCTGGCGCTGTCACCGTTGT
>JANQGS010000243.1 GCA_028277195.1 Candidatus Gastranaerophilales bacterium | reverse complement strand
GACCTATAATATCACAAAAGATTTTGACTGGGATAACCCTGACCTTGAGGGATTGTGGGAAATTACCTCTAAATACGGCATTCCATACTTTTCAAACTTTGTAAACTCGAATATGAAGCCGGAAGACACACGCTCAATGTGTTGCAGGCTAAGAATAGATAACCGGGAGCTGGAAAACCGTGGAGGAGGGCTTTTTGGCTCAAACCCGCTCACCGGGTCAATAGGCGTGGTTACTATTAACCTCGCGAGGATAGGATACCTTGCAAACAGTGAGGAAGAGTTCCTGAAAAGGATTGAAGAGCTGATGGAACTCGCGAGGGAGAGCCTTGAAACAAAGCGCAAAATCCTTGAAAGGCTTACGGAAAAAGACCTTTACCCCTACGCAAAATTTTACCTGCGAAACATCAGGCAAAGGTACGGAAACTATTGGCAGAACCATTTTTCCACGATTGGGATATGCGGGATGAACGAGGCCTGCCTGAATATGCTGGGCGAGAATATGGGAACGAATAATTCCAGGGCTTTTGCGCTAAGGGTAATGGACTTTATGCGCGCCAAACTTGAGGATTTCCAGAAAGAAACCAGCAGGAACTTTAACCTCGAGGCAACCCCGGCAGAAAGCGTTTCATATCGCTTTGCTAAACTTGATAAAGAGAAATACCCGGCCATGAAATGCGCGAATGAAACGGACTATATGAAGGGAGCAGAGCCTTTCTACACTAATTCCACGCAACTCCCGGCAATGTACACTGATGATATATTTGAAATACTGGACTTGCAGGATGATATACAGGTTAAATACACCGGCGGGACTGTTATCCATATATTTGTAGGTGAGAAAATAAATTCTACAGAGGGAGTAAAGCAATTAGTCAGGAGAATTTGCGATAATTACCGGCTGCCGTATTTTACAATCTCGCCAACCTTTAGTGTTTGCCCTTCTCACGGTTATATAGCGGGTGAACATGCTGATTGCCCTGAATGTTCCGCTATTTGTGAAGTTTATTCCAGGGTAGTAGGGTATTACAGGCCGGTTAACCAGTGGAATAAAGGCAAGCAGGAGGAGTTTAAGGTCAGGAAGACTTTCAGGATTGAAGAACTGGAGGAGTGCCTTTGCTCATAGGCGGCTTTCAAAAATTCTCGCTTCTGGACTACCCGGGCAAAATATCCTCCATAATCTTCACCCGGGGCTGCAATTTTGATTGTATATACTGCCATAACAGGGAATTAATCGGGCAAAACGGCCCTCTTGTCCCCCCCGGGACAATAATTTCCTTCCTGGAGGAAAGAAGGCAGAAATTGGACGCCGTGGTTATATCCGGTGGGGAACCCACGTTGCAGCCTGATTTAACAGAATTTATGAAAAAAATAAAAAAGCTGGGTTTCCTGGTAAAGCTCGATACAAACGGGTATAAACCGGATGTGCTAAGAAAAGTCCTCAAGGCAAAGGCGGTTGATTACATTGCCATGGACGTGAAAGCATCGCCGTCAAGATACCGGCTGGCAGCAAACGTATGTGTAAGCCCTGAAATCATACGGGAAAGCATAAATATAATCAAAAACTCGGGCATAAGGCATGAATTCCGAACTACAGTGCTAAAATCCCTGCTCTCAGTGCGCGATTTGGAGGAGATAAAAAAACTCACTGGAAATTCCGAGCTGGTTCTGCAAAAATGTAACTGCCCCGAGCAGGAAAATTATTCTGAAGATGAGTTTGTGAGCTTCCAAAAAAGCCTGCAATGCGGTTTACGATAAAATTTATGAAAAATGCCCTGAAACATCCTGCTTTTGTGTTTATTGCACCCGCACTCCTTGGCACGGTTTTTTTTATAATCGTTCCGGTGTTTATGTCGTTCGGGCTTGGTTTTATGGAGTGGAATCTCCTTAGTAAGCCTGAGTTTGTAGGATTTAAGAACTACCTGGACCTGTTAAACGAGCCATTGTTCTATAAAGTGTTGTGGAATACCTTTTATTATGCTTTTGTTACGGCGTTTTTCAGTATATTAATACCTTTAATACTTGCCTGTGCACTTGATAGCAGGATTAAAGGCTCTGCTTTTTACAAGAGCGCCTATTTTTTGCCGTACGTAACCCCGATGATAGTTATAGCAATAGTCTGGGCCTGGATATTCGACCCTAATTACGGCATATTAAACTGGTTTTTAGGATTAGGGGATTCTGTAAAATGGCTCTACGACAAGAATTTTGCCATGCCCGCCCTGATAATAGTAAGTGTTTGGAAGAATATCGGGTATAATATGATAATTTTCCTTGCGGGCCTGCAGGCTATACCGCATTCCGTGAACGAGGCCAGTGAACTCGATGCTGCGACCGGGTTTAAGCGATTTTTTCATGTAACACTTCCTTTGCTTACGCCCACGCTGTTTTTTGTGTCAATAATGACGATAATAGGCTCTTTCCAGGTATTTGACCTTATTTACTTAATGACGGGGGGAGGTCCGGAAAATTCAACTATGATAATGGTTTACTGGCTGTTTAAACAGGCGTTTGAATATTTCAACATCGGTAAGGCATCGGCTATTGCGTATGTATTGTTTGTTATCATACTTATGCTGACTATGATTCAATGGTTTACGAGGAAGAGATGGGTATTAAACGAATAATCGCGTATTTATTACTGACCTTTGGCGCAATCTCAATGCTTGTGCCGTTTGCGTGGATGTTGCTGACCTCTTTAATGAGCCGGCAGCAGGTGTTTTCCTGGCCTCCGGAGTTAATCCCTTCTCCTGTGTACATTAGAAACTATTTTGATGTGGCAAATGCCGTTCCTGTTGCGGCTTATTTTTTTAACAGCGCCTTTATAGCGGTTATAACGACTACAGGGCAGCTCTTAATAGCCTCAATGGCCGGGTATGCCTTTGCAAGGCTCGATTTTAAGCATCGTGAGCCTTTGTTTTTAGTCTTTCTGGCAACCACAATGGTGCCCCCGCAGGTTAACATTGTGCCTTTATTTTTTATAATGCGGGAATTGCACTGGATAGACACTTACCAGGCATTGATAGCGCCGGGGTTGTTCGGTGGGTTCGGCATATTCCTTATGCGGCAGTGGTTTAAGACGCTGCCCGGGGAGCTTGAGGATGCCGCTAAAATTGACGGCTGCGGGCCGTTCCTGGCGTTTTTCATGGTAGCGCTGCCGTTAGCCCTGCCAGCCCTGGCAACTCTGGGGATTTTTACGTTTATTTTAACCTGGAACAGTTTTATGTGGCCCCTTATTGTCACCAATTCCGATACCATGCGCACCTTGCCCGTTGGACTGGCGATATTCAAGGGCAGTTTCCGGGAAACAACGGAATGGGGCCAGCTTATGGCCTGCGCTGTAATATCTGTTATTCCCGTAATTGGGGTGTTTTTACTCGGGCAGAAATATTTTATCAGGGGCATTATGACGGGCGGGGTTAAGGAATAACGGTGCTATCCGGGTTAAACTCCGTTCCTCGGCTGCTGAGTTTGGGAATCTTTATCCTGAAAATCCTCTGTAAATCAACGCTGTTAATCATCATATCTATTAAAGCCTCAGGATTGGCCGGGTCACTCTCCGGTAAAATCCCGAGAATATCAACCCCCGATAGCTCACTGATAATGTCCGGGGCTGTTTTTACCGCAATATCATCGGTATCCGGAGGGTAATTTGATATAATAACCCCCAATACCTCTAATCCCGCACTCCGTGCCGCTTCAATGGTAAGCAGTGTGTGGTTTATAGTGCCTAAACCGGGCCTGGCAACTACTAAAACCGGCAACTCAAGCATTTTAACCAGGTCTCGTATCATAAAGTCCTCATAAACAGGTACTAATAAACCGCCCGCTCCCTCCGCCAGCACAAAATCACAGCTCTCTTTCATTGCCTCAAAATCAATCTTTATCCTGTTCCCGTATATTTTTACATTGTCAAGAATGGCTGCCAGCGAGGGCGCAGCAGGATAGCTAAGGCTATAAGTCACCTTTGTTATGATGTTAGCGTCGATTGTCCTGACAAACTCAACATCAGAAACCGGTCCGGTCTGAACAGGCTTATAAACCCCCATAGTATAGCCCAGACCCTGCATAACCGCTGCTAAGCCGGCGGTTACAACGGTTTTGCCCACTCCCGTATCAGTGCCTGTAATAAAAATGTTCATAGCTCCCGGGAATACCTGTCTACTTTAAACCTTTGCACGGATATTTTTTCCTCAAGCGCAATCCCTGCCTTTCTCATGCAGGCTGCAACCTGTTTTTCTATTGTATCCAGACCTTCTAAGTCAGGTAATAACAGCGCCTGCCTTCCGGTTTCTGACGATACGACAATTCCGTATACTTTAGGGTCAAGCTCGTCAAGGGATTTAACCCTTTCAGGAGGGTGAAGTATATCAACTGAATACCTGAGGTCGTTAAGCTCATGTTCCTCAACCGGCGGGAATCTTGGGTCTTTTGAAGCGGAGGAAACGGCATTATGAAGGATTTCCTCTATAACAGAATCCCTTGTGGCCAGTATTGTGCCGATACACCCCCTTAAACCGCCGTCCCCCGTTTTCAGGGAAACAAAAGCGCCCGCCCTGCCAACCTCAACCCCGGTGAGCTTTTCGGGCAGTTCCGGCTTAGCCCTGCCCTTTACATGGTTTTCAATGACTAATTTTGCAAATTCCTCCGGTCGCATAAATCACCTCTTTTTCCTCAATGCCATAACCTTTTCCTGCTCGGGATTAACCCATAGTGTCTTTTCATTATTATAAACCACAAATCCCGGTTTTGAACCTGCCGGTTTTTTTACAAATTTTCTCCTGGTGTAAACTACCGGCACATTTGATGACCCCCTGGCCCCGCTGAAGTGTGCGGCGATGTAAACCGCCTCGTGCAAAGTGGTTTCCGGGACGTCATCACCCTTTATTATGACGTGTGAGCCGGGAATGTTCTGTACATGAAGCCATATGTCCCGCGGGGAGGAGTTTTTCAGCAAATAGTCATTTTGCCTGTTATTTTTTCCGGCATATATGGTAAAACCATCCGAGGAAAGGAATTCAGCTAATTGCATGGGCTCTTTTTCCTGTTTCTTAAGCTCTTTCCCGGTTAATTCCTCCCGTATTTGCCGTAAATCCCGCAAATTCTCCGCTTGGTTTATTGACTCCTCAACCCCCTCCAGGTAACGGATTTCGGTTTTAGTCCTCAAAAGCAATTCCTGGCCGTGTTTTGCGGCGGTTTTTGCTTTTTTATAAAGTTTGTAGTATTTTTGCGCTTCTTTTGGGTCGTCAACCATTATCTCGTCCGCCATTTGTTTATATTTTGCCTGCTTTTCCCCGGGATTCGCGGTTTTTTCTTGCTCCATGTACAGCTCCCTGGCATGCTTGAGCTCTTTTTTAACTGTTTTAAGCAAGCTATTCCTTAGCCTTTTGAATTTGTCCAGGAAAACATGATGGCCAAAATACCTGTCCAGCATCTCATTTACTGATTTTACCCTTTCCCGGTCAATGGTTTTGTCGAGCCCCGCAAGCGAATAGAGCTGTTTATCCCTGCTTATGGAGGGATTGAGGTTTTCGAGGTTTACAGTTTGCCTTGCAACTTCGTACAACTCCCCCTCCGCGCAGGATTTTTCAAGTTCAGAGGCCAGTGCCCTGCTTATATGGCCGAAGTTTTCCATTGATGCTGACCTGGTTAGCCTTATAAATTCTTCTTTTGACACCTTGTTAATGTCTATTTTATTCTGTTTTGGCGGGTAGGTATAGGGCAAGCCCCCTGCAAGTTCCCGTTCCCTGCTCTTTTCACTGCTTACATTATGTGCGCAGCCGAGGATAACGTTTGTTTCGTAGTTATAGAGGACAATGTTGCTGTATTTGCCCATGAACTCGCAGGAGAGAACCATTTCGACCTTTTCGCCGATTTCGCTATGGGAGTCAAAATAAATTTCAAATATCCGGTCAAATTCAGGTTGCTTTATACTGTTTATTTTGCTGCCTTCCAGGTGCTTTCTAAGGAGCATACAGAACATTGGCGGGGTTTTAGGGATTTCTATATCACGCAACGCTTCGCCCTCCTTGCTAAGTAGTGCAAGGTGAGGGTATTTCGGGTCAACCGTAATATACAGTTTATGGTTTGATTTTTTTGCCCTGACAGACAGCAGCAACTCGTGTTTAGAGGGTTGCCTGACCTTGACGACCCTTCCGCCGGGCAATACAGCCTGGTATTCAGCCAGGAGGGCTTTCAGGGATAGGGAATCAAAATTTAGCATAATTACAGGATAAATTTTTACGCGCCCGGGGTTAACCCACGTATTCCTTAATTTCAAGCGGCAACTGTTTTGAGTCTATTTTAATACCCGGCCCCATTGTTGAAGCGAGGTATACTGACTTTAGGTAAGTCCCTTTTGAGGCTGAGGGTTTTGCTTTCAGCACCGCGTCCGCCAGGGCCGCAAAATTTTTCATGAGCGCGTCTTCTTCAAAGCTCATTTTGCCCAGGGGTACGTGCACCATGCCCTGCTTGTCGGCGCGGAATTCCACCCGGCCTGCTTTAAGCTCTTTTATCGCGCCTTTTATGTCGAATGTGACGGTTCCGGCTTTTGGGTTAGGCATAAGTCCTTTTGGACCGAGCAGTTTCCCGAGTTTACCGAGCATACCCATTGCGTCAGGGGTTGCCACCAGTTTATCGAACTCAAAAAAGCCGCCCTGTATTTTTTCAACCAGGTCTTCAGCCCCTACTATATCAGCTCCGGCTTCTTCCGCTTCCTTAATTTTTTCTCCTTTTGCCACTACTGCGATTTTGACCTCTTTACCAGTTCCTTCGGGCAGTACAACCGTGCTTCTGACCTGCTGGTCAGCGTGTTTCACTTCAATGCCCAGTCTCATGTGGCATTCCAGTGTTTCATTGAATTTTGAGAGTTCACCCGAGACTTTTTTAAGTGCGGCAATAGCCTGTTTTCCCGAGCAGGGCTGTTCCGTGTCTTCGAGCAGTTCAAGAATTTTTTGTTGTCTTTTGGTTATTGTCGGCATTTTTTCTCCTTTTGCGGTCGTAGCGGCGGTTAAGCCTGCCGCGGTTAGTTTAGGGTTTCTTCCATTAAATTATTTTATAATAAAAAAATTTATTTTCAAAATCGCTTTTTTAAAACTCAATCTTTGTTAACAGTGCCTAAAGCAAATTTGTGCCGCCGTCAACAAAACCTATGTCATTGCAGCCCTTTTCCCTCAGCTTCAGCGTCTCAAGATAGCTCCTCATTCCCTTATCGCAACACAGGAAAACACCCCCGGGGCTGTCTTTTAAAATCTTCCGGGTAAGTTCCTCGGTTGAGAGGTTTCTTATATCAATAACCCTTGCCTCTGAAAATTTCTGCAACTCCTGCGGGGAAATACTTGTAACCTGCTTTTTAATTTTATTCCGCAATATCTGGGCAGCTACAAGCAACGGGTCAATAGCAGGTGAATAAGGCGGGGCATAAGTAAGGTCTGTATGGATAAACTCACTCACTGTCATATTTGCGGTTATGGCGGATGCTACCGTATTAACCCTCTTGTCTGCGTCCCCTTCCCCTACTGCCTGTATCCCCAGCAGCCTGCCCGTGCCTTTTTCGGCAATGAGCTTTATAATAATGTCCCTGGATTCCGGCATATAACCCGACCTGTCCCGGTGCGGCACAATTGCGATTTCATACTCGCATCCTAATTGCCTTGCTTCCTTTTCGCTCAAACCTGTCTTGGAAGCAGTGTAATCAAATACCTTAACAACAAGTGAGCCGAGAATCCCGCCAAACTCGGCATAATCCCCGGTTATGTTCATGGCGGCAATCCGGCCCTGCTTGTTGGCGGTTGAGCCGAGGGGAACCCAGGCAGGTTTTCGGGTTATCCTGTTAATTGACTCAGCGCAATCACCCGCCGCGTAAATATTGGGGATACTGGTCTGCATCCTGGCATTAACCTTGACGGCTCCGGTTTCGCCTATCTCAATCCCGGCTTCTTTTGCCAGTTCAACATTAGGTCTTACACCAACCGCCATTATAATAATGTCGGCCTCTTTTATTTCCGCCAATTCGCCGGAGGCATCAGTGTTTGTAAGCACTTTAACCCCTTTTTCCCCTATATGCCTCTGGACCTGGTAAGCCAGGTCAGGGTCAAAAGTGCCTAAGACATGGGAGGAGCGCTCTATGATTGTGGTTTTAATGCCAAGGGCATGGAATGCCTCGGCCATTTCAACCCCTATGTAGCCCCCGCCTACTATTACAGCTTTTTTAGCGGTTTTTACTGCTTCCTTTATTTTAATTGCGTCTTCTATGGTCTTGAGTTTATATACCCTGCTGTTGTCCACGCCCTCAAGCTCCGGGACTATGGAGCGAGAACCTGTTGCTATGAGCAGGTTTGTGTATTCATCCTCAAATTCCTCGCCGGTTTCAAGGTTTTTTACCGCAACACTGTTTTTACGGGGCATAATTTTTGTTACCCGGTGAAGCAGGTGAATATCAATATTTTCCCCTGTTTTAAATTCCTCCGGGGAGCGCACCAGCAAACGCTTTTCAGTCGGTATAATCCCCTGGATATAGTAAGGCATACCGCAGGCTGAGTATGAAATATATTTTTCATCGGTATACAGGGTTATTTTAAGTTCAGGTTTCTCCCTGCGGGCTTTTGATGCGGCTTTTGTGCCTGCCGCCACCCCGCCTATTATTACCAGGTGCTCCCGCATTTCCTTCTCCGCGTCGGCCTTGCCGGTTAAATCCAGTTCACTTACTTCCTCTATATTATCATAAAACTTCCTGCCCGCTTCTTTGAACATATCAGTGTTTGAGCTGGCAAAAAACTGCTTTTGCCCGTTTTTTTGTTCATTTACCAGCCCCATCCTGAGCAATGCCCCGGATAAATCGTCAGCAAGATACCTGGCGGGGTTTATAAGCATTTCCCGGTCACCTGTAATATCCTCTATAACATGGCTTAAGAACGGGTAATGGGTGCACCCGAGCACAATTTTTTCCACTCCTTTCTCAAGCATGGGCAGTATGTATTTTATAATGAGCTTCCTTGCCTCCTGTGTCCCGGTTTTATTACCCTCAACAATTTCCACAAGCCCGGGGCAAGCGGTTTCCAGTACTTCTATTGAAGAATTGGCCGTTTTAATGTTTTTTGTGTACGCTTTTGAGTTAACGGTCGCAGATGTAGCTATGACCCCTATTTTAGAGACATTAAGATATGAAATATACCTGGCGGTAGGCTCAATCAGGTTGAATACAGGGAAATTCCAGTCATTCCTGGTCGACTCATAAACTACTGCTGAGCTGGAATTACAGGCCATGGCCACTGCCTTGACGTTATTTTTTTTAAACCATTCCATGATTTCCCTGACATAGCAATGGAGTTGTTCAGGCGTTTTTTCGCCGTAAGGAACTCTTGCCGTGTCGCCAAAATACAGGTAATTCTCCCCCGGCAATGCCATATCGAGCTCCTTTAAAACCGTCAGCCCCCCTACGCCCGAATCAAAAATCCCTATTGGACGGTTTTTCATAATAAAGTTTGTCTCCGTTTTAATTTTTTAAGAATGCGTTATTGTTAAAAATCTTAACGCCGCCGCCTGCGCGTCGCCGCAAAGATTTTTAACCGTCACGCCCGCTTCGCGCGAAGCCTTAATTTAATTTTATATAGCCTAAGTTTATAATTCTAACCGGACGGCTTCTAAACATTATGCATTAAAATCAACAGTTTTTAAACCTCCGGGTGTAATACCATGGAAAGATGAACATGGACATAACTTAACTGATAATTAAAATATAAATTAAACACGGTAAAGGAATGGATATGAGTATTTTGTTGTCTAAAAAAATATCTGAGCACACGAGTAACAAAAAGGTTTTAAACACATTTAAAACCGGTTATATGAGCAGGATTTTTCTTTATTACTATTTTAGCAGGTCATTAAAGATTAACTAGAGCCGCATAGCGAAAATAAATAATCATTTTAAAAAATCAATTAAATAAAGCATGTCATTTACAAGTAAATCCTCTAATTTCAATATAAAA
>JANQGS010000131.1 GCA_028277195.1 Candidatus Gastranaerophilales bacterium | reverse complement strand
CTGGGCCGTGCCGGCTTTTAGCCTGGTTGAACCCGTTATAACCTCCGGGCCTACTTCCGGGCAGATGAAAACATCGCAGTATTGCCGTAATTTAGCGTCTTTATTGCAGGCAATTCCTATGGTTTTTATATTTAGGGACTTTGCCTTGCTTAAAACTCCCTGTATATAAGGCGCATTACCGCTTGCTGATATGCCCGCAACCACGTCTTCGGGCTTTGCGCCCGATTTTACCAAATCCTGCTCCCCGTCACTGAAACTGTCTTCAGCTCCTTCGGCGGAAAACCTTAAAGCTCTGTCCCCACCGGCAATGTAACCCCTTACCATGTCAGTCGGCGCGCTGAAAGTGGGCGGGCACTCGGAAGCATCCAGCACGCCGAGCCTGCCGCTTGTGCCTGCCCCGAAATATAGCAGGCTGCCCCCTTCCCGGAAGGTTTTTGATATTATATCAACCCCTTTTGCCGTATCATCAAGGGTTTTTTGCACTGCAATAGCTACTTTCCGGTCTTCATTATTAATGACTTCCACTATCTCCCTGGCAGATAGTGTATCTATATCTGCCGATGCCGGATTTTTTTCTTCCGTGAGTATTACTTTAACCAAAGCAGTATCCTGTTTCCATATTCTTTATAAACAGTATAGCATTTCAGCCCACATACTATATAATAAAAAAATGAACCTCAAAAAACAGCTTGTCTTCTTTAAAAACCTTAAAAAAGCAGTTAAATCAGGGCTGCCTCTTGATAATTTTTTTAACAGGCTTGCCGGGAGCGCTGTATGGCCGTCTACGAGAAATTTACATAAGCAGATATCAAAAGATATAGAAAAAGGCTCAACAATTACCGACGCCCTGGCAAAAAATACGGGAATAATAGATGAGCTCTATATTTCGCTCGTTAATGCCGGTGAAAAAAGCGGTAAACTCGATGAAATTATTGATAATATCATAAATATTATTGAAAACAGGATATTTTTAAGAAAAAAAATATTCTCGGAATTAAGACAACCCCTTTTTAATATTGCGGGGGCTTTAGTTGTTCTCGGCATTTTATTATTTGCTTTTATACCGGCCCTGGCAGGCTTTTTTACAAGTTTTTCCTCCTGCCCGCCTTGTATTGTTAGGGTTACCCAGGGTTTTCAACAGGCATTTCTAACCCAATCAATGATTTTTGCTGTGGTTTTTGTTATTACAGCCCTTGCAGGGGTTGATTTTTACATGTCCGGAATAAAAAATATCCCCGAATACGTCAGTTTCAGGGTTATTAAATTGCCGATTATAGGTGATTTAGCCAGGTGGGCTGAATTATACGTTTACTTCCTGGTGTTAAAGTCGTGCCATGCGGGGGGGTTATCCTTTATTGAAGCGACAGAACTCGCGAATACCACCGTAAAAAATCATTACCTGAAACAATTTACTGATGACATACACGAAAAAAGCAAGGACGGAGAACCCATAAGCGCAATATTACAGGGGTATGGCGAGCCGTCCCTGTTTGAGCCCGAAATTTCACAACTGCTTGAAGCAGGCGAAGCTACGGGAAGGACAGAGGAATCCTATGGTGATGTAATTTACTTGCTCAGGGAAAACATGGAGTCGAAAATTGAGCTTATTTGCAATATTACGCCGGTTTTGGGCTTTATTTTAGCGGCATCGCCGGTTGTTTTAATAGTTTTAATAATATTGGCCGTTATAAGCAAGGCGGCGGGTATAATTATGAATGCCCCGGGCGGGCTTGGGCTCTAGACATTGCGGGTAGTGCTCTGGTCATCATCCTCAAACGCCGAGATATCAATATCTTCATCTTCGTCCCGGTAATCCATTGAGTAGTCGATTTCAATGTTGGTTATGTCATCTTCGAGCATTTCGATTTCTTTTTTGTTGAATTCCTTAACCCTTCCGTCCTCGAGCTTAACAACAACCGTGGCATGGAGAAAATGCAGGGCAGCTACCTTGCCCAGTCCCTCGGAAGTCATTACCCCGCAACCCACAGGCGGCATGCCGGCAGCAGCCTCAATATAGTTTGAGTATTCATAATTAAGGCAGCAAAGCAGCCTTCCGCACGTGCCGGATATTTTCCCGGGGTTTACGGGCATTCCCTGGTCCCTGACGAGTTTTATATTAATTGAGGTAAAATCCGACAAAAAAGAGGCGCAGCA
>JANQGS010000122.1 GCA_028277195.1 Candidatus Gastranaerophilales bacterium | reverse complement strand
TATTTCGTCTATAACGCATTGCGGCGAGGCTTTTGAGTTATTTGTAAGGCATCCTGCCATTTGCGAATACCTTTCTTCATTGCCGGTCAGGTTAAATTCCATTATGGTAGGGAGCATCACGCTGTTAGCAAGGCCATGCGGCACATGGAACATACCCCCGAGCGGGTAAGCAAAAGCATGAACCGCAGCCACCCCGGCATTGGCAAAGGAAATGCCCGCAAACAAACTGCCCAGAAGCATATTCTCGCGAGCTTCGGTGTTTTTGCCGTTATTATAGGCTTCTCTTATGTTTTTGCTTATCAAATTAACCGCTTTCAGGGCTAACACATCGGAATATGGGTTTGCGTTAACTGAAATATACGCTTCCAGGGCATGCACAAGCGCGTCCATACCTGTAGCGGCAGTGACGTGCCCGGGCAGCCCCGTTGTCAGCTCAGGGTCAAGTATGGCAAAGGCGGGAATTATTTTTGTTGAAACTATGCCTTTTTTAAGCTGCTCCTCTTCGTCCGAAAGTATTGCAATGTGGGTAACTTCACTGCCTGTCCCGGCTGTCGTGGGTATTGCGATTATAGGGGCAGCATCGTTTTCCAGCAGGTCAACTCCTATATAGCTGGACATATCCTTAGTATTAGTGATTAATGCCGCGGCAATCTTTGCGGTGTCAAGGGAACTGCCGCCTCCCACGCCTATTACCGCCTCAACATCATTGCCCCTGGCTATTTGCACCGCCTCTTCAACCAGTTTTACCGACGGGTCAGGCCGGACACTGTCATATAGCACGATTTTCCTGTTTGTATTTTTAAGTGCGTCCTCTAATTTCCTGTATATACCGGCATTAACAATACCTTTATCAGTGATTACCAGTACTTTTTCGGCATTGAGCCCGTTTAAAATACTATTTACCCGGGCCAGGCCGGATTTTCCGATAAAAATTTCAGGTGCGGGAAGAATTTTCATGATTTTATCTCCGGGTTAAACAGTTTTTTCTGGGTAAACTTTAAAAGAGGATTTTTCCTGTTGAGCTTTCCTCCTGAGACCTCATGCACGTTTTCAATCGCTATAAAGGCGTTGGGGTCAATTTCCGACACCAGTTTTTTCATCTCAGCAAGTTCAAGCCTTGTTATTACGCAAAAAACAATCTTCTTAGGCTCCCCGGTGTAGCCCCCCTGGCCCTCAATAAGGGTAACTCCCCTTTCAAGGTGCGACATTATGGCATTTGAGATTTCCTCGTAATAATCGGTAACGATTATTATGGACTTGGACTCATCCAGGCCCTCCAGCACTGTATCAATGGTCTTGAATATAATGAAATAAGCTATAAGCGAATACATTGCCCTGTCCCAGCCAAAAACCAGTCCTGCTGTTCCCAGTATAAATATATTGAAAAACATTATTATCTCGCCAACAGAAAAGCTGATTTTCCTGGAAAAAGTCATGGCAATGATTTCAGTCCCGTCAAGAGAGCCGCTGTTCCTGAAAATTATTCCGAGCCCTATGCCGATTATTATCCCGCCAAAAATACAGGATAAAAGCAAATCCTCCGTTACTTTAGGGAAATTATGGAAAATTGTCACGGCAATTGAGAGAAAACCTATGGAAAAAAGTGATGAAAAAAGAAACCCTTTCCCCAGGTGCTTGTACCCAAAATACAAAAAGGGAAGGTTGAAAAAGAAAATAAACATACCCAAAGGCATTTTGGTCAGGTAGCTTGTAATGATTGATACGCCTACTATACCGCCGTCTATTATGTTATTGGGGACAAGGAACTGCTCCAGCCCGATAGCAACCAGGATTACCCCGAGGGATAAAAAAATAACCCTTCTTATGGTGTCCATTTATGCCCACTCTTCCGGGTAAAACTTGTCTATTTCAATAATTTGGCCATGCCCTTTGCCGTCGTTATAAATTTTAATAAAATCAAGTATCTTATCCCCGGGCACTTTAAAATTATTAATATAAGGATGCCTGCTCTCTTTAACCATAACCTTAACCACGTAATAAAAGCGGTGGGCGTTTTTCAGGAGTTTTCCCTCGTCAAAATGCCTTCCGTTGTCGTCGGTGTTTATTGTGACATAGGTGTAGCCTTCCGGTGTTTCGCATACCTGGCCGGCATTGCAGATTTTATTTTTCTTACCCGCGCCAAAGAGGTTTATCACTTTTTCATTAAAATCATCAGGCATTTTTTACCAACCATTTTTATTTACACTTTTTTTAATATTATTTTAAAATGCCTGTTTTGTAAATCGTAAGTAGATGATAAAAAATTTTTCCGTCATTCTGAACTTGTTTCAGAATCTCAGGCGAAGCGGGAGTAAGACCCGGTCGCGCTCATTCATGAGATTCCGGGTCAAGCCCGGAATGACAATAGGCGGGAATGACAATAGGCGGAAAAA
>JANQGS010000273.1 GCA_028277195.1 Candidatus Gastranaerophilales bacterium | reverse complement strand
CCTCTATATTCTTTGCCCGGGCGGCTTCTTTGAGGTGTTCACAGGCATTGTTTACCGGGATTTCCAATTTTTGCCTGCTATACTGGAGTTTTTTGTGCCCCATTTCATAGTTATATATATCTATCAGTTTTGATAGCGTCTCATTTATTGCCAGGTTATTATCCAGAAGGTCATCTATTATTTGCCTTATATCCTTTATCTGCGTAGTTCCCGGCCTCAGGTTTATATACTCAAGCGCTTTTTTCTCCCCTAAAACAGGTACCTGCAAGTCATGCGCCAGGGTAAGCATAAATGTGTTCCTGATTTCCTCAATTTCCTGCAATTTCGATATATCCCAGACAACATTAACGGTAGTGCCGGCAATTGCCTTTAGCAGGTCAACTTCCTCGGGCTTCCAGTCCCTCTGGATTGTCGAGCAAAAAGCAATTATTCCGAGAAGCCTTATGTGCCTGTTATACCTGATAAGCGGAATAATGATTATTGATTTTACCTTAATTCTTTTAAAGAATTCCAATGCCTCCCTGTCATAACTGTAATTTTTTATGGTATCATTAATTATAATGGGCTCAGGGTCATCCTTTATTTTTTTGAACGTTTCCATGCAGGCCTTTGGGATGCCTGCTTCCTTTATGGAGGGCAGGGTTTTATCCTTCAGGTATTCGTGTTTAATATAGGCTTTCTCCTGCATATACTGGGGAACTTCAATAAAAACACTCCTGCTTACGTTAAAAATATCCGCCAGCTTGGCTAATATGTAGTTATATGCCTCATCAAGGCTCTGGGAAATTTTTATTTCACTGACTATTTCTCTTAAAAGGCTCTCTTTTTCAGCGTTTTGCTTCTGGAAATTATATAAATTTGCCTGGTAAATAGCGAAACCCGCCTGGGTAGACAATGTTCTCGCCAATTTAAAGTCTTCGCCGCTTAGGGAATATTTTTTCCTTGTATAATGCAATGCAAAACATCCCAGCAAGCTTCCCGCATGAAAGATGGAAACCGCAAAAGCCGATTTAACGTTATATTCCCTTACATGCTGCGCACCCCATGTGTCCTGGAGGTTGTGGTCCCGGATAAATTTTTCAATATCGGGCATGGAGAGTTCCCTCTTCCCTAATACCGTATCAATCCAGAACCTGTACTTCGGTTCTTGAAGGTTTATGCCAACGAGGCTTTTTACATCCGGTGAAGAGAGGTATTCAGAGTCTTTATCAATACCCGCAACACTTCCGTCGGGCAAAACCTCCATAATAAAACACCTGTCAGCATCAAAGGCTTTCCCTATCTCCGTTACAACGGATTTTTTTATTGCGGTAATATCCAGCGTGCTTCTTATTGTTTCTATAGTATTCCTTAAAGTCCTCTCCCTTATGGCGGTTTGTTTTTGTTTTTGGAACAAATTCGCCTGATACAGGGCATTTCCTGCCTGTATGCGTATTATTTCCAGGAAATCCAGCATATCATCCGTAAATTCCTTTTTTTCCCTGTAAACAATATCCAGCAGGCCCATATAGGTG
>JANQGS010000271.1 GCA_028277195.1 Candidatus Gastranaerophilales bacterium | reverse complement strand
GGGACATTCTACAGAGCACCATCGCCGGGCGCAGCTCCTTTTACCGATGCGGGCAAAACGGTTAATATCGGCCAGGTTGTCTGTATAATCGAGGCCATGAAGCTGATGAACGAGATAGAATCTGAATTTGCGGGCAAAGTAGTGGAAATTTGTGTAGAAGACGGCCAGCCCGTTGAATTTGGCCAGACACTGATGATAGTCGAACCTTAGCAAAAAAGTTTTATACAGGCTTTTTTACTCAATCATATCAATTCTTTTCTGGTGACGCTCCCCTTCAAACTCTGTTTCCAGCCAGGTTTTAACTATTTCACCGGCCAAATCAACCCCAAGGACTCGTCCGCCCAGAGCCAATATATTGGCATTATTGTGCCGCCGGCTCATTTTTGCGCAATAAATGTCATTGCAGTTAGCTGCCCTGATCCCCGGAGTCTTATTCGCCGTAATCGACACCCCAATACCTGAGCCGCATACTATAATCCCCCGGTCAAAACTGCCTTCTGCTACTCTTGATGCTATATCCCTTGCTATTACAGGATAGTCAACCCGGGTTTTGTCATAAGTGCCGAAATCGTAGTATTCAAAAAAAAATTCCTGTAATTTTTGTTTTATTTCCTCCTTAAGTTCATAGCCTGCATGGTCTGAGCCTATTGCTATTTTTATGTTTTTCATGGGTTTTATCTCCTTTGTCCTCTCTCTAGTTTACATTTTATTATTATTATCAAATTTTACAAACTTTTAGTTTTATATAACTGTGCAATAGTTCAGGCTATTATTCGCAAAAAATTTTATCAAAATATCCCACCCTCCCTCCCTCAGTGGATTGGGCGGCTGCGCCGCCCAAATTTTTCAATAGAATTTTAAATTTAAGATAGCCTGAACTGTTACCTTAATTTGGGAGCAGTATAACTGTGCACTGGAATTGAATTGCCCTGATGATAAGGGATTGACTTTAATAAGTGTATCTGGTAGTATTAATATACAATGCTAATGAGAAAAATTCTCAATAAAAGGAGTTTGTGTAAAAAATGGTTAGTCTTTGTGACATAGAAATAGGCCAGGAAGCAGAGATTTCTAATTTCCTGGATACTTCTATAAAGTGCAATTCACAGCGATTCGGAATGTTTGAAGGTGGTAAAGTAAAATGTATAGCAAAACCCGGCCCTGTAATAGTTGAAATAAGCAGGCAGGTCGTAGCGATTGGTAAAAATCTTGCCGGGAAAATTTTTGTAGAAGTTTGTGAAAACTAATTTCCTTTTAAACAGGAGAATATGACTACTGCCACTGAAAATATTGATAAAGGCCTTACGGGTATATGGGGAAATCTCTTAAAGGATTACTCCGGCCAAACAGCAATACTTGACAGGTATAGCGGATTTGAATTAACTTATAAAGAATTATACCGGTTAATCCGGTGTTTTGCCTCCGGGCTTCAAGCATTGGGGCTTAAAAAAAATGAGCATGTGTCGCTTTTTTCCGAAAACAGCTCCAAATGGTTTATAGCAGACCAGGCTATTTTGATGTGCGGGGCGATAAACGCTGTAAGAGGCTCGCAATCCCCGGCTGACGAGCTTTTATATATTCTTGGGCACAGTGACAGCAAAGGATTAATCGCTGAAGACCTTGATACAACAGATAAATTAAAAGACTGCTCCCTGGATTTCATTATATGCCTGTCTGAAGAGGAAATCCCCCGGGAAATAAGCAGGGAATATAAGGTTTACGGTTTTAAGGAAATTGTTTCCCTGGGTGAAAAGCATGCTTTTCACCCGGTAAGGATTGATAAACAGGACCTTGCAACCATTGTTTATACCTCGGGCACTACAGGAAAGCCAAAAGGCGTAATGCTTACCCATGGGAATTTATTATCCCAGATAACCTCTTTTATCCAACCCCTGGGGCTATCTGCCGGAAAAAAGGCGTTAAACATACTCCCTACCTGGCATGTTTATGAAAGGACTTGCGAATACTACATCCTATCAAGGGGAGTAACCATGGTATACACTAATGTGCCTAATTTCAGAGGCGATATAAAGCGTTATAACCCCGAATACCTTGTAGCAGTGCCAAGAATATGGGAAGCGGTATATGAAGGGGTACATGCAGAAATAAAAAAATTGCCGTTTTTACGTAAAAAAATCGTGAATTTTGTCCTGAAAACAGGTCAGTTTTACGTAAAAAAAAGACGAATAATCACGGATATGTGCACTGAAAAAAAGGGGGATAAATTATCAAATTTTATAAAATCCTGCCTGGCGTACCCGTTTTACAAAGCGGGGGAAAAACTGGTTTACGGAAAACTCCGTTCCGCACTGGGCAACAGTTTTAAACTTGGAATAAGCGGCGGGGGACTTTTGGCAGGGCATCTTGAGGATTTTTACGAAACAATCGGGATAAACATAATAGTTGGTTATGGTTTAACCGAGTCATCGCCGGTTCTTACCATGAGAAGGCCGGGTTATAACCTTAGAAACTCAGCCGGAAAGCCTGTTTCCGGGACGGAAATCCGTATACGGGAGGGTGTTGTTTATGCGCGGGGCCCGCAGGTTATGAAGGGTTATTATAAAGACGAAAAGGCGACCAATGAAGTATTATTTTCTGACGGCTGGCTAAATACAGGAGATTTAGGATGGCTAACCCCCGGCAATGACCTTGTTTTAACCGGAAGGAAAAAAGACCTGATAGTTCTTTCAAGCGGAGAAAACATAGAACCGCAGCCACTTGAGCATATACTGTTAAAAAGCCCTTACATTTACCAGGTTATGCTTGTTGGCCAGGACAGGGCGCACCTGGGCGCATTAATTGTCCCAACTCCTGATATGGCAGGAAATCCTGAGCTTCATAAAATACTAAAAAAGGAGTTAAAAGAGCATATACAAAACAGGGCAAATTTCAGGCCGTTCGAAAGGATACAGTGCTTCAGGGTTATTGAAGAGCCGTTTTCTGCGGATAACGGGCTTTTGACCCGTACCATGAAAGTAAAAAAAACCGAGGTTTATAAAAAGTACGGGCATTTAGCGGATGAAATGTTCAGACAGTAAATAATATGATATACTGCTTTAAGTTCCTTCAGGGTTTGAGTTGGAAATTTTAATGAATAAAAACTATAAAATAGATTTCAATAAGCCCTTTGTAACGGGGAAAGAATTCATCTATATAAATAATGCGATTGCAAACAGCCAGCTTTCTGGAGACGGACCATTTACAGCAAAATGCAATAAGTGGTTGGAAAATAATACAGGCTGCAAAAAAGCCCTTTTAACCCATTCATGTACGGCAGCACTGGAAATGGCAGCTATTTTGATTGATATTCAGTCGGGTGATGAAATAATTATGCCTTCCTTTACATTTGTTTCCACTGCAAATGCTTTTGTGCTAAGGGGTGGAGTACCTGTTTTTGTTGATATAAGGCCTGATACCCTTAATCTTGATGAAACAAAAATAGAAGCCGCCGTAACCGAAAAGACAAAAGCCATTGTTCCTGTTCATTATGCGGGTGTAAGTTGTGAAATGGACAGGATTATGGAAATTGCCGATAAATATAACCTATATGTAATAGAAGACTCAGCCCAGGGACTTATGGCAGACTATAAAGGCAAACCGCTTGGCTCTATGGGGCACTTTGGCACAATGAGTTTTCACGAAACAAAAAATATTGTTTCCGGAGAAGGCGGCGCTTTGTACATAAATGACGAAAAATTTATTGAACAGGCTGAGATAATAAGGGAAAAAGGCACTAACAGAAGCAAATTCTTCAGAGGGGAAGTGGATAAATATACCTGGGTTAATATGGGGTCCTCCTTTCTGCCGGGAGAGTTTACCGCGGCTTTCCTGCTTGCCCAGATGGAGGCGGCAAGGGAAATTACGGAAAGAAGGCTGCAAATCTGGCATAAATACTTTGAAAACCTTCAAAATATCAGGGAAATAAAAGTTCCTTATATACCATCTTATATAAAGCATAATGCACATTTGCTCTATATACTTGTTGATAGCCTTAAAACAAGGTCTGAGTTAATAAAATACCTGAGAGAACATAATATTTCCTCTGTTTTTCACTATATTCCCCTACACTCCTCACCTGCGGGCAAAAAATACGGAAGGACGTCCGGAAAAATGGCTAATACTGACAGAACAGGCAATACCTTATTAAGGTTGCCCCTGCACCTGTTTTTAACCGAAGATGAAATTGATACGGTAATTCAAAAAATAGGAGATTTTTACGGGAAATGATACGAAATTTTTTGCTTGGTAATCATTTTATTTATAGTAATTTTCAAAATTTTGTTGGCGCAGAAAACTTAAGAAAATACCTCGTAAAAAAATTCGAGTTAAAACCCGGGGACAAAATTCTCGATATTGGCTGCGGGCCTGCTGATATTCTTGAATATTTACCTGAAAATATTGAATATACAGGGTTTGATAGCAATGAAAATTACATTAACGCCGCAAAAAAACGGTTTAAGAACCGGGGGAATTTCTATTGTGAATACGTAGATAATAATATATTAAAAAATAATTTAATCCAAGAAGGATGTTTTAAAGTAATACTGGCAATAGGCGTTTTGCACCATTTAACGGATGAAGAGGCAATAATCCTCTTTGAGCTGGGTCAAAACACCCTTGAAAAAGGCGGGAAGTTAATAACCCTGGACGGATGTTATACAGAAAAACAATCACTCCTTGTAAAATTTATCCTGAATATGGACAGGGGCGATTTTGTAAGAAATGAGGAGGAATACCTGAAACTTGCCAAATGTCGCTTTAATGACGTAAAAACAGATATACGTACCAATTTAATAAATATACCATATACTCATATTACTATGGAGTGCATAAAAAAATGAAACATGCCTGGAATTTTATTTTATTGACCGTATTTTTTACTCTTGTGGTGATTATTACACTGGGTGTGTTCAGGGGGTTTGAAATAACTGATGAAGGCTATTACCTGTTAACCTATGAAAATCCCTGTTTGTATAGCGAGATTGTTTCAAGGTATTTTATTATTGTAAATAAGCTGTTCAATTGGATGGGGCCGCAAATATACCATTACAGGCTGCTTACGGTTTTATTTAACCTGCTGGGCAGCTATATTTTCTTTACAGGGCTGTGGCAGTACTTAAATACCGGACTCGGTTTGAATTCCTGCATATGGAGCAGGTTATCAGCCTTTTTGTTTATAGCTGCGGGCAATCTAGCGGCTATTTTCCTTTTGTTCAAGGTGCTGGGTTACAATGATTTAAACAATTTCCTGCTTCTCTCCGCTACCGGGCTTGTGCTTTTACACCTTGCAAACAGGGGCAGGAAGGTTTTTTCATCAATTTTACTCTTGCTGGCGGGGTTTTTGCTGGCTTTTGATATAATGGTCAAATTTCCCTCGGGAATAATTTATTTGTTTTTCCTTGCTTTATTTTTATTCTTTGAGGGAAAAACATTTAATTACTGTAATACCAAGTTGCAATCAAGTGCTAACTTGATTGCAACGCAGGTGGGCGAAGCGGGAGCGTCAAAGTATGACTGCAGGAGGCTTTCAGGGGTGACTGAAAGTCAACCCGTTGCCTCCGAAAGTCATACTTTGAAAGCTCATTCGTATAAATTTTTAATCCCGGGAATATTGGCGGGTTTTTTGGTATATTTTACCTTTTTTGAAACCCCGGCTTTTTTTATTAACAGTATTGACGCGGGAATTCAAAAATTCGGCGCCGGTTCTCACAGTTTAGGCATTATCCGGGATAATTATTCTTATTTTATTATCAAGGCAATAAAATTTTTCTTTAAATATTTTTCTGTTGCGGTCCTGGTATTTATAATAACCCTGGTTTCCCACAGGCTCGGGAAAACCTGGTATACTTATATATTCGGTTTTTTCAGTTTTTACCTTTTTTTAATTGCTTTTTTATCGAGCATGGTTTTTGCCCCGCTATCCAGTGAAGGCAATATTCACGTCGCAATGCCCGCTTTCCTGCTGATAATACTTTTTCAGGTTATATTCTTTTTGTTTATCGGGAAAAAACAGGATTATAAGCCGCGGGTTATTTTTTTGGGCCTTTTTCTTACGGCTTTGCCCCTGATTATGGCTTTTGGCAGCGCAGCCCCGATAACTATGATGTCTTATTTACATATGGCTCCGTTTTTTGCGGTATTTTTTATATTTAACCTGCTCTCTGAATCCCCGGGTATTTATATCAAAACAATAAATCTTTTTTTCTCGCTGATGATAATAGTTTTAACTGTTTCTCACCTCTATTTTTTATACCTGGAAAATCCTTTCCGTATTAATGACGACTTTTTTGCCCAGCAGCATAAAGTGAAAAATATTAAAAAACTCGAACACATAAGAGTTGATAAAAAAACAAAAACATTCCTTGACGGTTTAAAAGTCCTGATGGATAAAGCCGGTTTTAAGAAAGACGACTGCCTGGTAGGTTACCTGATGCCCGGGATAGTATATATATTTGACGGGGTTTCTCCCGGGGCGGTTTATTATGATTCTCACAAGGGCAGTAAGGAAAAAAATATAAACGCGCTGGTTAACTCTGAAAATATTTTAAACAAAACATATTTTCTGCTCCCTAAAGACTGCCGGCTTGATATATGCGAATACATTGAAAAAAACGATACTCTAAAAAATCACGAGATAATAGGTGAACTGGAAAACCCCTATGAACCCAATGTTTTATTTGTGCCCAACACCCCTTTAATGCTTTATAAACCACCGACAGAAACATAAAATATAAATTTTAAAAATTGCCCCGTACCTTATTAAACGAATGCAGGATTACGCATAAAAATAATATAGTAAAATTAGTTTATGTCACCC
>JANQGS010000269.1 GCA_028277195.1 Candidatus Gastranaerophilales bacterium | reverse complement strand
AAGGCATCTTCTTTATTTGAAGAATATTTTTCAAATCTTTTTATGTTTTCTATATCAGTACCTATTGAAATATTTTTTAATATATTAATCATATTCTATCTTTTTAAACTATTTAGTATATTACAAATTTTTTCAACATCATTAACTTTTAACCCGCCATACAAACAAAGGCAAGCAAAGAACTTCTTCCACTATTCGCTTTGCAACAGGAAGATTTTCCTTCTTCCTCATGACTTGTTTTCTTTTAATAATTTTGAACGAACAACTAATTTATTATATCATTGACTATACATAATAATAAATGGATAAAGAAATTCATGGTAAATTTGGAAAAATATACAAATGTTTTTGTATCCACTTTTAGCATCACGGAAGAACAAACAAAAGGTTTAAAATACCAGGATATTGAAGCCTGGGATTCAGTTGGTCATATGGGATTGATAGCGGCAATCGAAGACGCTTTTTCGATTATGCTGGAACCCGATGATATTGTGGATTTTAGTTCTTTTGAAAAAGGGCGGGATATTTTAAAAAAATATAACATGGAATTATAAGGAAAAGAAAATGACAGAAGAACTTATTTTAAAAAACCTGGATGCTTATGAAATACAACAATATCAACAAAACAGATATCCCTGTTTTTTTGTGGATTTTATCGAAGAGGCCATTGCGGGTAAAAGCGCAAAAGGTTATAAAAATTTCACATATAATGAATGGTTTTTCCCGGCGCATTTTGAAGATGAGCCGAATGTGCCGGGATTTGTACAAATAGAAACATTGACCCAGGTATTTTTGATGACGTTTTTAACCTTCCCTGAAAACAAAGGGAAAAAAACAGGCTTCGTATCAGTAAAGAATGCAAATTTTAAGAAAAAAATCATACCCGGGGAGCGTATGGACATTGAAGCAACACTGGCTTCTTACCGCAGAGGCCTGGCACAGGGAAAAGCCACCGGATATGTAAAAGGAGAAATAGCCTGCCGGATAGAGTTAGTTATAGCCATTCCGGATATTATGAAAGAATTCAGGCCAAAATCGAGCAAGGAATAAAAATGATTCGTATTGCAGATTATGTTATGCAAAGATTATATGAAGAGGACTGTAAACATGTATTTACGGTTACGGGACGCGGGATATTGTACCTGACAGACGCATTAGCACGCCATGATAAAATTCAAAGCATATCAGTCCACCATGAGCAATCCGCTTCTTATGCAGCAATGGCATATTCTCAAATGAACGGAAAAACGGGAGCTTGCCTGGTATCCACCGGATGTGCCGGGACAAATGCGGTAACGGGCGTATTATGCGCCTGGCAGGATAATATTCCGTGTATTTTTATTTCCGGTCAAAACAAACTTGAGGAAACAGTACGTTATACAAAACTTCCCATTCGCACATACGGCCAGCAAGAAGCTGATATTATAAGCATTGTCAGCCCAATCACCAAATATGCGGCAATGATTGTAAACCCGAATGATATTGTTTATGAAATGGATAAAGCTATATATTCGGCGCAATCCGGACGAAAAGGACCTGCCTGGATAGATATTCCGCTGGATATCCAGAATATGCGCATAGAACCGGGTGAGCTAAAAAGATTTATTCCCGGTAAAAAAGCGCAAAAGTCTTTTTCCTCAAATGATATAAATTATGCGGCAGAAGCGTTAAAAAATGCTGAACGGCCAATTGTATTAATAGGGAGCGGCGTTCGTTCTTCCTGCGCTGAAGAACAACTAAGCATATTTCTGGATAAATATGAACTGCCTGTTGTTTATGCAAGTTCAGCCACTGATACCGTTGACTCGCAAAAAGTTCTTTCAATAGGGTGTGTCGGAACTATGGGAGCAAATCGTGCGGCGAATTTCGCGTTGCAGAATTCCGATTTAATTCTTGTACTCGGGTGCAGGCTTTCCTCTATGGTGACAGGTGATATTGAAAAGTTTGCCCGAAACGCAAAAATAATTGCTGTTGATATTGACCCGCACGAACACAAAAAACACCGGGAAAAAATAAACAGGCTTATTATTTCTGATGTCAGGGAATTCCTTGATGAATTAACGGACAAAAATATAACCGCCGCAAAAGATACCTGGATAGAAAAATGTAAGCACTGGAAAAATATTTTTCCCAAAACCGAGAATAGATATAAACAATCGGAAAAAGTGGATTTATATCATCTTGCCGAGTCATTAACCGCGCATTTGCCTGATAATTCCGTATGCATTACCGATGCGGGGCTCGAGGAATTAATTATTCCGACGACGATAGGGTTCGGAAAAAACCAGCGCTGTATTCACCCCGCCTCGCAGGGAGCTATGGGGTATGCCCTACCGGCGGCCATCGGCGCGTATTATGCTTCCGGAAAACCAATCATTGCCGTAATAGGCGATGGCTCGATTATGATGAATTTACAGGAGCTGCAAACCATAAGCTATAATAAATTGCCGGTAAAAATACTCGTAATTAACAATAATTGCTATGCTGTTATTCGTAAAAGACAAAAGGACTTATTCAGGACCAGGACAATAGGCACAGATGAGGAAAACGGCATTTCCTGTCCTGATTTCGGGAAAGTCGCTGATTGCTTCAATATTCATTATGAAAAAATTTCATCGACCTCGGAGTTGGACACGAAATTAGAAACCGTTTTAAACTCAGATAAAGCAATTATTTGTGAAATCATAGCCAAGGAAGACCAGGGATATATTCACAGTTCCTACAGAAAGGGTAAAAACGGGCGTTTTGTACAGCCCCCCATTGAAGACCAGTCCCCATTTCTGGACAGGGACCTGTTTTTATCCGAAATGATAATAGAACCAGTTGACGAATAAAGGGAAAGGGAGGTGAAGCGAAATGGCTGAAGTTATTTTAAGAGATAAAACCGTTATTGGTGATTATAAAAAACCTTATATTGTCGCGGAAGTTAATTCCAGTCATAACGGAGACATAGACACCGCAAAAGAAATGGCGGGAAAAGCCGGAGAAGCCGGTTGTAACTGCGTAAAATTCCAATCCTGGTCACGGGAATCCTTATATTCCAGGCCATATTACGATGCAAACCCGATTGCAAAAAGAATTGTTCAAAAATTTTCTTTATCAGAAGATGAATTACTCGATATTGCCGATTTTTGCAAGAATACAGGCATTTCTTTTTCATCAACGCCGTATTCAAAAAAAGAAGTTGATTTTCTGGCTGAAAAATGTAATGTCCCGTATATTAAAGTGGCATCCATGGATATAAATAATTACGAATATTTAAGATATATAGCCCAAAAGGGACTTCCCGTAATTTTATCGACAGGAATGGCTGAAATGTATGAAATAAAAAAAGCTGTTAAAGTATTTGAAGAAGTCGGCAATTCCCGGTTAATACTACTGCATTGTATTTCTATTTATCCGGCTGTGCCCTGTACTGTTAACCTGAATAACATAACAGGTTTAAGAAATGAATTTCCGCAATATCCTGTCGGTTTTTCAGACCACACGCTCGGAACGGAAATTGCCTCGGCAGCGACTGCTCTTGGGGCGTGTGTTATTGAAAAACATTTCACCCTGGATAAAACAAAAATGGGGATGGATAATAATATGGCAATAGAACCTGATGAAATGGCGAAACTGGTTCAGGATTGCGATAATGTTTATGAAGCAATGGGGACACGGGAACGTATTGTTTCCCGGGCTGAATATGAGCAAAGAGAAAAGATGCGCAGAAGCGTTGTTGCAACAAGAGATTTAGCTAAAGGTACGAAAATACGCGCGGCAGACATTGATTTAAAACGCCCGGGCACCGGCCTGCCTCCCGAAAAAACAAAAACGTTAATAGGGCGTGTTTTAAAATGCGACATTGCGGCGGATACAATGATTTTAGAATCAGATGTTGGAGAGCAAAAATGATTTTACTGATATACGGCTCCGGCGGCTTAGGCAAAGAAGTGTATGATTTGGCAAAAAGAATCAATAAAAAAGAAAAGCGCTGGTCAGAAATTTCTTTTATTGACGATATAAGGGGAGAAAATAATTTAAACGGTATAAAGGTCTTTAAATTTGAAGAAATTTTTTCCCTAAAAGATACTGAATGCATTGTGGCAGTAGGCGAACCTGATTCACGAGAAAAACTGTACAACCGTTTAAAACAAAACAGTTTAAAAATTGCAACCCTTATCGACCCCGGTGCAATTATATCTGATGATTCAGTAATCGAAGAGGGTTGTATAATATCCCCCTGGGTTTTAATTGCCAATGGTTCTCATATAAAGGCCAATTCGCTGATTCAGGCATCTGTAAATATCGGACACGATATATCAGTGGGAAAACACTCAATAATTTCATCAGGAGTCTTTCCCGGCGGCGGGGATGTTTTTGGCGATAAGGTTTATGTTGGAATGGGGGCTAATATTAAAGAAAAATTAAATATCGGAAGCAATTCTATAATCGGGATGGGTTCAAGTGTTTTTTCCGACGTTCCTCCTGATATGATTGTATTAGGTAATCCTGCCAGGGTTATAAGAAAAAATGAAGAAAACAAAATTTTTAAATAAAGTAACCGGTTTTAAATATAATACAGCAGTAATCACAGAAAACGGGGTAAGGATTTCTTATGATGAACTGGAAAAATTCTGCAATGATTTAACTTCCAATATTAACGGAAGATGTCTTGTTTTTAACCTATGCGCCAATGAAATAGGCTCGCTTGTCGGTTACATCGGCTTTTTGAACAATAATATTGTGCCTTTAATGCTTTCCGCGGATTTGGGTGAAGAGATGCCGGGCAATTTTTTAAAAACTTATAAGCCTGATTATATATATGTGCCGGATAAACTTGCGGAAAAATTTAAGGAATTTAAAAAAGTATACTCAAACCTGTCCTATACACTGCTAAAAACGCCTTATAACAGGGAGTATAAACTCCACGACGAACTTGCGCTGTTGTTGACGACCTCCGGCTCAACAGGCAGCCCTAAACTTGTGCGGCAGAGTTATAATAATATAAAAACAAATACAGAAGCAATCGTTGAATACCTTAATCTTGACGAAACAGAGCGTGCCGTAACAACGTTGCCTA
>JANQGS010000183.1 GCA_028277195.1 Candidatus Gastranaerophilales bacterium | reverse complement strand
ACGTTTTCTTAAAGTCGGGCTCCCTCCATTTTTTTGATACTCAATCAAAAAAACAGAGTCCTTCCGATTTTAAGAAAACTAACTCATTTTGGTATAAATCCTGAGTCTTAGATACTCCACCAGGGACAATTCCCAATCCGGGCACAGCCCGTTATTATCCATTACAGAATAAACAGGACGCCTTGCCGGTCTCGGGAATTCCCCGGTAGTGACCGGTTTAACCGCAATATCAATATCCATATACTCCATTATTTTTTTAGCAAAACCAAACCAGGTTGTACTGCCCGAGCCGCAAACATGATAAGTTCCAAAAGGTTTTTGCTCTTTTAAGAATAACAGTATAGCCCTTGAGAGTTCTATTGTACCGGTGGGGCAACCTTGCTGGTCGTCAACAACCCTGAGCTCATTGTGCTTTGAGGCCAGGTTAATCATTGTTTCAACAAAGTTCTTGCCCTTATGTCCGTACAGCCAACTAGTCCTCAGGATATAATGCCGTGAGTTGTTCTTTTTGATTGCGATTTCCCCTGCCAGTTTGGTTTTCCCGTAGGTATTAACAGGGTTTGGCACATCAGCCGTGGTATAAGGGGAGGTTTTTGTCCCGTCAAACACGTAGTCAGTGCTTATATAAAACATGGGAACGTTCATTTTCGCTATGTTTTCAGCGCCTTTTTCATTGATTAAAAAAGCCGCATCCCGCCGGGTTTCAGCGCCGTCAACATCTGTATAGGCCGCGGCATGGACTATATAATCAGGTTTTTGCTCCCCGATAAATGCGTTAACATCGGTTATTTTCGTTATATCCATGTTATGAATATCGGTTTCAATCACCTGAAAATCGTTTTCAGCGAGAAGCCCGGATAAATCCCGGCCAAGCATACCGTTAGCGCCTGTTATAAGTACCTTTTTCAATATTCTCCACCCATTGCTGATTGTTTATATACCAGTCAATTGTTGTTTTTATGCCTTCTTCAAAATGTGTTTCCGGCTGCCAGCCCAGTTTATCCCGGATTTTTGAGCTGTCAATGGCATAGCGCCTGTCATGCCCCAACCTGTCCTCAACGAATTTTATCAATGATTTGGGCTTGTTAAGTGTTTTTAATATTATATCGGTAATTTCCAGGTTTGTTTTTTCGTTATTTCCGCCTATATTATACACTTCGCCTTCCCTGCCCCTGTGCAGTACAGCGTCAATTGCCTTGCAGTGGTCATACACATATAGCCAGTCCCGCACATTAAGGCCATCACCGTAAACCGGGACCGGTTTATCCGTTAGCGCGTTTTTAATAAACAGGGGTATTAATTTTTCCGGGTACTGGAAAGGGCCGTAGTTATTCGAGCAACGGGTAATTAACGCGGGGAACTTATAGGTTTCAAAATAAGCCCTTACCGTCATATCAGCCGATGCCTTGCTGGCTGAATAGGGGCTGTTTGGCGCAAGCGGGGTGGCTTCCGTGAAATATCCGGTCGCACCGAGCGTTCCGTACACCTCATCAGTTGAAACCTGGACGAATCTTTTGGTTTGGAATTCTTTTGCCCGGCTTAACAGGTTTTGCGTGCCCAGGACATTGGATATAACAAAAATCTCAGGTCCTGTAATACTTCTGTCCACGTGGGTCTCCGCCGCAAAATTAAGGCAGCAGTCGACCTGTTCCATTAATTGCGCTACGAGCTCCTTATCGCAGATATCTCCCTTTACAAATGTATAATCAGGGTTATTTTCAACATCCTTAAGGTTTTCGAGGTTGCCCGCATAGCCGAGCTTATCGAGGTTTATGATTTTATAACCGGGATATTTATTCAGTATGTGCCTGATAAAGCAACTTCCTATAAATCCTGCTCCGCCTGTAATCAGTAGTTTCATTGATTAATTAGCCTTTAATCCTTCTTTATTCATAAAAGTAATTATAGCAAATTATTAAACACATTTTTTTTTGCTTTCTTCTCTTTCTGAAACCATAAAAATTACAAAACTTGCAATTATTCCGATTAAAAATACAGTTAAAGGTAATATTAATATAGTTTCATTCATTTTTAAAATTCTCCCTTTAATTTTTTAGAATTATAAATTATTTTTAAAGTTAAGATAACAAAAATTATCGTTAACATAATTATTGCCAAAATATTATATATAACCATAATTATTCCTGCAGAACTGAAATTAGAAACAAACCAGGCGATACAAGCAGAATCTAAAGTTGCAACAATAGTTACATATAATCTTAAACTTATTAATTTTTCCTTTAAATAGTCTTTATTCATAAAAGTAATTATAGCAGAGGAATAAAATATTTTAAATCTCTTAAAAACGGCAACCCCGCATCTTTTTCCGACACCAGCGGATTCCCCGTGCCCCACCTGACCCCTATTTCCGGGTCATTCCACCTTATCCCGGCATCGTGCTCCGGGGAGTATTCATTGGATGTTTTATATAATACCTCAGCTTCCTCTGAAATTACAACAAAACCATGCGCAAAACCCTCGGGTATATAGAGCAGTTTTTTATTGTCCTCTGAGAGCTCCACTCCCACCCATTTTTTAAAAGTAGCCGAGTCGGGCCTTATATCAACAGCAACATCAAATATCCTGCCCCGGGTGCAGCGCACAAGTTTTGCCTGCTGTCTGGGCGCTTGCTGGAAATGAAGGCCCCTGAGCACTCCTCTTGTTGATTTTGAGTGGTTATCCTGCACAAAATCAACTTCTATGCCATTTTCCGTAAACTCGGATAACTTATATGTTTCCAGGAAAAATCCTCTCTCATCCTTAAAAACCCCGGGCTCCAGGATGATTACTTCAGGTATTTCTGTTGATTTAAAACTAAACGGCATAATGTAATTTTATACTAACTGAACGCATTCTAAGGTATATTAAACAATAAAATATTTAATTAGTTAATAGTTTTATGGTATTTATTAATAATGTTAAACTTTGAGATATCACTATCAAATAATCAGGAAGTATGCCCTGTAAACAGCCGGGAAGTCGAACACAACGCAGGTTTAATCCTCGAATACATTTTTAAGAGTGAAAATATCTTAAACTTAAGCGTTTTAAGGGATTTTGACCTCTCGGACAAGACTATAAGCGTTGATATATTGCTCACAGATGACGAAGAAATTCGTGAGTTGAACAGTTCCTACAGGGGATTGGACAGGCCCACGGACGTGATGTCTTTTGCGCTTTTTGCGGATGGTACGTGGAAAGAGGTTTTACCAAACGGGGAAATCGCTTTGGGCGAAGTTATTATATCTGTTGAAACAGCAAAAAAACAGGCTGATGACGGGGGTATGGAGTTTGAGGAGCAGTTGGATTTTCTTTTATGTCATGGCATATTGCATCTTATGGGTTATGAACACCCTGACGAGGAGTCTCTTGAGGTTATATTAAAAATCCAGGATGAAATTTTAGCGGGAATAAATTTTCAGAACTTGTGATAGGGAATTAAGCAAATTAATTTGTTGCAATTGAAAGTTGAACTCAGCTTGGCTGGCAACGTAAACTTTTGTAAACAAATACCCTTTAAAATATCAACTATTTTTTTGAGGGCTGTTAATCATATTGAACACTTTTTAACAGGGGATAAGAAAAATGCTCGACGCAATGCAGCTAAACAGCTCAACATTACGGCCTGATTACAGGTTAAATAATAATTTTAATATGTCAAAGCCGGTGTTTGGTTCAGCAGAGGAAAAAGCGGAAGAACCGGCTGATAGTGTTGAGGTGAGTGAGCCGGAGGATACTGTAAAGGCAGGGCCGGACAAAGGCGGGGAGACTAAGGCGGAAGAGCAGCAATTTAGTATAAAAAATGCCGCACATCAATTCAGCCACGGATTTATTGACCCGTTAAGGCAATTAGTAGAGCTGATGAAAGAGCCTAAAGGGCTGGCAGCGGCAGCTGTTGGAGGTATAGGGATTGGGTTTGTGGCCAATAAAGTAAAGAGTTTCCCTAAATACGCGCTTGTTGCCACCAGTGCAATCGGTGTATATAACATAGGCAAGGGTGTGGTTGAGCTGGTGAGTGCGGAAAGTGTTGAGGAAAAGGAAGAAAGTTTCAACACAATGGGCAAAGGTTCATTCTATACTGTATCATCACTTTTGCCTGCCACAAATATCGCCAGGTCACATAATCTATTGAAAACGGAAAATACAAATCCTGTCAAATCCCTTATAGCAGTCTGGCAAGGCACTATTGATGACGCTTCCAGGATATTTAAAAATTTCGATAAACCGGATGAAATAAGAAAAATACTGGGAATGGCAACAGCAGGAAACGCCACAGTAGAGGCAGCAGACGCGGTTACTCCTGATACTGACCTGGACGTGGAAGTGGATTTAACTGATATTCCAACCGCAAAGCCCGGAACACCATTAGATGTAGTGGAAGAGCTTGTGCCGGAAGACTCTACTGCCAGGGCTTTAGTAGAAACAAGTAAAAATTTAATGACTAATCCCGGAGTAACTGCCCAAATGGGAACTATGCAGTCCCCGGGCTCAGCAGCAAATGATTCTAACCATAATTTAGCAGCATAAATTAGACAACCCCAAATCTCCTTTCCAAATAATATAGCCGGTTAGTATAAAAACTATTACCAAAAAACTGGCCGGCGCTTTTCTTTAAACTAACAAACCAGGAAAAATAATAATGTCAGGCAATATAGCAATACTAAACACTAACCCCGGCCAAACCCCGCCAAACCTTAAAACAATTCGCTTTAAGGGCAGCGAACTTGCCGCCGGCGGCGAAGCTGGCCAGGTGCTGCTCGCGGTAAATCAACAGCTCAGTGACGCAGAAGAACAACTTGGTATAGAAAATACCAGTATAAAGCCGGGACCGAATTATACAAAACTAAGACCTAAAACGGCAATAGAAAAATTTACTGAAAGATTTAAAAAATTCGTCACCAGGATATATGAACTGGCCTATACAGATGGCGTAACCGGCATAGAGAACCGAAAGGCTTTTGAAAGGGATAGGAAAAGTATGTATATTGAAGCCTGCTCCAGGCAAAAACCTTTTACTATAGTTTGGTTTGACCTGGACAATTTTAAGCGGGCAAATGACGAATACGGCCATGACGCGGGTGATGAGGCTTTAAGAAAATTCGCGGAAATATCTAAAAAATCTGTCAGGGGAAAAGGGTACAAAAAAGACAAAGTATACAGCGATGTATACAGAAAAGGCGGGGATGAGTTTGTAGCGCTTTTATATGATGTTGATAAAGACGGGGTTATGGATGTTCTGGAAAAGATAAGGAAAAGAGTTGAAAGAGAGCTCAAAACCCTTAATGTTGCAGGAAAGGAGACAAAATTAACCTCCCCCATAACCGTTACCATTGGCTATGCGACTTTTACGCCAACTGCCGGTTTAAAAAACATAAAGGAACAGCTTAAATCAGCCCCTAAAAGCCGGCAAAGAGACTTACTCGATAACCTTACCAGCATCGACAAACTTGCGGACGAAAATTTATACAGGGCAAAAAAGGAGGGGAAAAATAGGATTATAGGTTCTGATTACAAAAAAGGCGCAGAAAATTTATAATTTTTTTGCTTAAAAAATTGACAAATTCATACTAAATATATGGATTAAAATCAACCTTCATGTTACATTTAAAAAAAATCTGATTTGATAAAATCCCTTGGAAAATAATGAGCAAAACAGCAACACCCCTGGAATTTGAGAAATCAATACACCAGATAGAAGATAAAATAGAAGAGCTTAAAAATTTAAGCGGAGAAACGGGCATTGACCTGGATGAGCAGATAAAAACCCTTGAGGAGCAGGCCCGGGATTATAAACACCAGCTTTATAATAACCTTACCCCCTCGCAAAAACTCCTGATAGCAAGGCATCCCAAAAGACCGACATTCCTTGATCACGTTTCAATGATAGCTTCTGACTGGACAGAAATGCACGGGGACAGGGCAGGAACAGACGACAGGGCAATTATAGGCGGGGTTGCATTGATAGATGAGCAGCCCGTAATGTTAATAGGCACTCAAAAAGGCAAAAACACAAAAGAAAACCTTGAGTATAATTTCGGCATGCCGCAGCCTGAAGGTTACAGAAAAGCCCTGAGGCTTTTTTACCATGCCGACAGGTTTAACCTGCCGATAATTACCCTGATAGACACCCCCGGGGCTTACCCGGGCATTAAGGCGGAAGAGACCGGGCAGGGTATAGCAATAGCAGTGAACCTGAGGGAAATGGCAAAGCTGCAAACGCCAATGATTTCGATTATCCTGGGCGAGGGCTGCTCGGGCGGGGCACTCGGGCTTGCGGTGGCAAACAGGGTTTATATGCTGGAGCACTCGCTTTATACTGTTATTTCCCCGGAAGGGTGCGCGTCTATTCTCTGGAGGAGTGCTGATATGGCTTCTGTAGCAGCAGAGGCTTTGAAAATAACCTCCGATGACCTGCTAAGGCTTGGCATAATTGACGGGATAATAAAAGAACCCCTTGGCGGAGCACATTATGACCGGGATTATTCCGCCGCTCAACTCAAGGAGCAGATATTAGCAGGCATTAAGGAGTTATCCAAAATGCCCGGCGATAAAATTAAAAAGGATAAATACGATAAATTCCGCAAAATGGGCGTGTTTGTTGAGTAACAGATAAGCAAGAAAAGGAGTTTGCAATGATTAGAATACTGCTTTGCCTGTTTTTCATGCTGTTGTCATCCGGCGCAGTGCCGGCAGGGCAGCTAAAAATTGTTCACATATCAGATGTTCACATATCGCTTAATAAGGATAATTACGGAAATAGGAACATTAAGCGCTCGGCGTTGAACCTGCAAAAAGCCGTAAATTCAATAAACGCTATGGAGGACGTGGATTTTACGGTTTTCTCCGGTGACAATATTGATGATTACCGGAGCGAGGATTTAATAAAATTCTGCGAAATAACAAAAAAGCTGGAAAAACCTTACTATGTCGCTATAGGTAACCATGACGCGTTTGCTTACGGCGATTTGACCAAGGAAAAATACTTGCAAATCCTGAAAAAGCACAATAAAAACCAGAAAAAAGCCGAGCCCTCCTATTATGTTCGCCCTAACAAAGACCTTGTGCTGGTGGTTCTGGACGGTGTAATTAACAGGATTCCCAGCTCTTTCGGCTATTATTCGGATGAAACCCTGGCATGGCTCGATAAGGTATTAACCAAATTTAAGAAAAAAAATGTTATAATAGTTCAACACTTTCCACTGGTTGAACCGTATGAAAAAAAATCGCACAGGGTTAAGTATCCTGAAAAGTATGAAAACCTGTTAAAAAAGCACGAAAATGTAAAGGCAATCCTGTCGGGTCACTACCATAAGTATAACCTGGTTAAAAGAGACGGGATTTACCATGTAAGCGCACCTGCACTGGTCAGTTTCAATAGCCGGTATTTAATTGTTACCATAAATTATGATGATGACTCTTTTGAGCTTGATACAGAAGTAATTACCCAGGAATAGTTATTATGAGCCGACACATCGAAATAACGGTAAAAACCGCCCCGCTATGGTCTGAGCACGTCAGCCACCTTTTAATTGACAAACTCGGCTGTACCGGCACTTTAATGGAAAAGAGCCTTGTCAAAGGCTACCTGCCCTGTGTGCGGGAACCTGATTTAAGCGTGCTCGGCGAGTGGGAGGTAAGTACAAAAATAATTAAGGACGAGGAGTGGGCTCATAACTGGAAAAAATACTGGCATCCCCAAAAAATAGGGCAAAAAATAGTAATATGCCCGAGCTGGGAAAAATATACGCCGCAGAACGGGGAGACGATAATAAGCCTTGACCCGGGGAGCGCATTCGGCACAGGCACACACCCAACCACAAGGCTGTGCATCCGGGCGATAGAGCAGGCAATGCCGCAATTAAGCGGCGAAACAAGTATGGCTGATGTTGGCACAGGCTCGGGAATCCTGGCAATTTCCGGGGCAAAACTCGGGTTTGAGAAAGTAACAGGGGTTGATAAAGACCCTTCAGTTATTCCCGTGGCGGCTGAAAACGCTTTAAAAAACGGTGTAAGCGATAAATGCGGTTTTTTTGCGGGCAGCGCTTCTGATATAGGGGGAAAATACGATTTAGTTGTGTCAAATATACTGGCAGAGGTCATAATAGACATGACGGGGGACCTTAAAAAACTGTTAAAGCCTGATGGGATGCTGATTTTAAGCGGCATTACAGACAGCAAAATCCCTCATGTTGAAAGCGCGCTTAATAAGGCTGACTTGAGGGTTTTCGATATATCCGGTGAGGAAAAGTGGGCTGCTATAAAAGCCGGTTTGTAAGTAATGCCGAATTTGTTGTTGATTTTTTAGTCATACACCCATTCCAGGAAGGCAACAAGAGACTATCCAGGGCATTAACTACCCTGCTACTGCTAAAAAAGGCTAATCAGCAAAAAATTTTCCTGTAAAAAAGTGTAATTTTTCTTTTATTTGCCCTTCGAACCCCCCACTTTCCCGGAACGATTGCCAATAAAAAATGAGCTTAGCCTGCAACGGCTTGCCAGGCAAGCCGTTTCGGCTTTGCTCCCGCTTCGCATAAAAAATGCCGGGACGCAGAATTGAACTGCGGACACACGGATTTTCAGTCCGTTGCTCTACCAACTGAGCTATCCCGGCATACCACAGGCATATTGCCTGTATCAATTAAAATGATACTACAATCATTGTTTTAGTCAAATAACATACCTGGTAACCCTTGCCTGGCTGCCGGGTTTTTCAAGAGTTATGCCCTCTTTGCACATAGGACAGTCATTGGGGTCGTATACAACCGGGTCAAGCTGCGTTAAAGACTTTATATCAATACCTGAGCGGCCTTTTGACCTGTCAATAATGCAGCCCACGCCCGCAATATGTGCATTGTACCCGTCAACTATTACCATGTTCTCCTTAACGGATTTTGCCGTGGTAATAACATCTTCAACTATAAGCACCCTGTCGCCTTCGTTAATTCTAAACCCGCGCCTTAAGGACATAAAGCCGTCCTTTCTTTCAGTAAAAATAGAGGGTTTGCCGAGCGACCTTGCTACTTCATAACCAATAATTACGCCTCCCAAAGCAGGCCCTAAAACTATGTCAATCTCATCAGCATTAAACATTGCCGCGATGTGTTGCCCGGCAATTTCAGCATACTGCGGGTATTGAAGCAGCTTTGCGCATTGAAAATACCTGTCACTGTGCAGCCCCGAACTTAATTCGAAATGCCCTTCCAAAATGCTCTGGGTTGTCTTCAAAATTTCAAAAATTTCCATAATCAGTTTACTTCCTCTGTCTTATACTGTCTGTTAATTCTTTAATACTCCTGTATCCGTTGGTTTCCATAAAGGCAACCAGCTCATCAATTATTTTTTCGCTTAAATCCGGCTGCGTAAAATTTCCCGTGCCTACCTGTAACGCGTCAGCACCCACTGCCAAAAACTCAAGCACATCATACGGGTTATTTATACCGCCCATTCCTATTATTGGCAAATCTGTGTGCTGCCTGGCCTCATATATGAAATTCAGGGCTATAGGCTTTATACACCTGCCTGACATACCGCCTTTTATGTATTTAAAACCTTTATAACCCGGATTTATGCTAACATGCATTGCTTTAACGGTATTAATGGCTGATATGGCATCAGCCCCCGCCTTTTGCACAGCAGATACAATCCTTTCCGGAAAGGAAATATTTGTCCCTAATTTCACAATAACAGTGCCCGAAAACACTTCCCGAACCCCGCAAACCAACCTGTAAAGGGTTTCATCGTCCCTGCCGAATTCAAGGCAACCTTTTTCAACGTTCGGACAGGATAAATTAAGTTCAATGGCACGTATTTCATTATTCTGGCATATCTTAGCTATTTCCTTATACTCCCGCAAGCTCTCTCCTGCCACATTTACTATAAAAGGGAGTTTTTTCTCCAGCAATAACGGCATTTTTTTGTCAATAAACTCGTGTATACCAATATTTTCAAGCCCGATAGAGTTAATAAGCCCGCCGCAAACCTCTTTTATGCGGGGCTGCGGGTTGCCCTGCCCGGGTTTAAGCGTTATACCCTTGGTTACTATTGCGCCGATTTTTTCCAAATCCATAAAATTTTCATATTCAGTATTGTAACCGAATGTTCCTGAGGCAGTAAGAACAGGGTTTTGCAGGGATAAAGAACCTATTTTGGTTGATAAATCAGTTTTTATTCCCATATAATATCCCTTCCCTTAAAAACAGGCCCTTCCCCGCATATTTTTACGCTTTCCAGTTTACCACCCTTCCTGATTTTCATGGCACAACCCATACATACCCCTGTCCCGCAAGCCATATCGCCTTCCAGGGCAACCTCGATGTCTATGTTGTTTTTCAGGGCAATACCGGTTACGTAGCGCATGGCCGGATTAGGCCCGCAGATGCAGATTATATCAGGGTTTTCACTATTTATTATATCCTCAAGGTAATCATCGAGCCTGCCTTTTATTTCGGAAGAGCCGTCCTCGGTAATGCAGTATGTGTGCTCATTGTCGGTTTTATACCTGCTCCTGAAGCATCCTATGGATTTATACTTAATCCCTTTTTTCTTAAGCACGTCCTCAAGGAAATAAATAGGAGCAATGCCTACCCCGCAACCTATTAGCAGGTATTTTTTGTCTTCTATGCTGTATCCGTTACCCATTGGTCCTATTAAATCTGCGGTATCTCCCGGCTTAAGAGCTGCAAGGTACTCTGTGCCTGTTCCCTTAACCTTATATATAAGGTCAAAGGTTTTTTCCGCCGTGCCTGCTATACTCAGAGGCCTTCTCAGGGTTAAGTCAGCGCATTTTAGCGATACAAACTGGCCGGGAAGGGCATTTTTTGCTATATGTTCACTTTCCAGCACCATTTTATAAATTTCAGATGAAATTTCCGTATTTTTGAGTATTTTTAATTTAAAAGGCCCTTTATTTTGCATAGTATACTGCTCCCAAAATAAATTTCGGATTTTAACTGCTAACGCCTGGAGCGGTATGGCGAAGCAGGAGCGATGGATTTTGGAAAATCCGGCTTTGCCGCGCAAATGCGGACAGCGCCGCCTGCT
>JANQGS010000154.1 GCA_028277195.1 Candidatus Gastranaerophilales bacterium | reverse complement strand
TTCATCTCATGACAGGGACACCATAGGGGAAATCGGGAACATTTTTATGGGCTCGGCCGCAACCACCCTGTCCCAGCTCCTGAATAACCGGGTAGAAATAACCACCCCGCAGGTCGAGCTTTTTAATAATATAAAGGAATCCTATGTCATAGAAGAAGACCAGCTAATAGTTGAAATAACTTACAAAGAAGGTTTGCAGGGAACGGCAGTGCTGGCGTTAAAAAAATCCGACAGTGCCGTTATTGCCGATTTGATGATGGGAGGCAGCGGAAAAGTAGAGTCGGCGGAAATAGGCGAACTGCAAATCAGCGCCGTCGGGGAAGCTATGAACCAGATGGTAGGGACTGCCTCTACCTCGCTTTCCGGTATGTTAAACACCGCTATAAATATATCGCCCCCTGAAATTAAACTTATGGAAAAGGATAAAGACATTGAAATAAGCCAGGATTTGCTTACAGAGCCGATTGTTGCCATAAAATTCAAGCTGGCGGTAGCAGAGGTGCTTAACAGCGAAATCACCCAGTTTATGTCGGTCAATGCGGCAAAAACACAGGTGGCTGAAGTTGATAAAATGATGAAAAATATGTCGGATGACCTGAAGAGCGACTTAAAATCGGACGGTATTGTTGATTCCCTGGCTGCGGCTACCCCTACTGAAGGGCATTCCAGCCCCATAGGCGGCCCTGCCCCGCCTCCTGAACCTCAGGAGCAGGTTACTGTCCAGCCTGTGCAATTTTCATCCCTTGACAAAACCTCAAACGTTTTTGGGGAAACTAACCGCAATCTAAACCTGGTCATGGACGTTAAGCTGGAGTTAACGGTTGAGCTGGGCAGGACGGAATTGCCTATAAAAAACGTGCTTGAGCTGACAAGGGGTTCGATTATAGAGTTGGAGAAAATTGCTGGTGAGCCTGTTGAGCTTTATGCCAACGGGAAGCTAATAGCCAGAGGTGAGGTTGTTGTTATTGAGGACAATTTCGGCTTGAGGATAACCAGTATCATAAGTCCTGAAAAGCGTATCCAGGAGCTGTAAAAGGGCGCCCCCCAATCCCTGGGTGTAAAAATAATAAAAATTTACTCATTCGACTAAAGACTTGCCTGTCATCTCCGCAGGCTTTTCCAGCCCTAATAAATCCAGTACTGTAGGGGCAATATCCGCCAGGCAGCCGCCTGTTCTTAACTTTGCCGCCTCATTTGAGTTTATGACAATAAACGGCACAGGATTGGTTGTATGAGCAGTAAACGGCTTGCGGGTATGCGGGTCTTCCATGCATTCGGCATTGCCATGGTCAGCGGTTAACAGCATTACCGCACCGGTTTCTTTTACTGTATTAATAATTTTTTTAAGGCAGTTGTCAAGCGTTTCAATGGCTTTAACCGCAGCCTCAAGTATGCCTGTATGGCCTACCATGTCAGGGTTGGCAAAATTCACCAGTATAAAGCCGTATTGCCCTGATTTAAGAGCTTCTACAACCTTTTCGCATACCTCGGGCGCGCTCATTTCAGGCTGCAGGTCATAAGTCGCAACCTTTGGCGAGGGCACAAGAACCCTTGTTTCCGAGCTGTATGCCTTTTCAACCCCGCCGTTGAAAAAAAAGGTTACGTGAGCATATTTTTCGGTTTCCGCTGTCCTGAACTGCTTAATATTATTTTTATCCAACACATCGGACAGTATATTTGCCAGGCTGTCTTTAGGATAAACTACAGGCAGGCCAAAGGTTTCGTCATATTCTGTCATGCATACGTAATAAATATTTTGCGGTGTTTTTTTTCGCTCAAAACCGGTAAAGCCAGGGTCATTTATTGCCCTTGTTATTTCCCTTGCCCTGTCGGGCCTGAAATTTATAAAAACTATCGCATCATTGTCCCGTATTCTTGAATCGGGGCTATTATTTGTTATGCGGGGCAGCACAAATTCATCCCCTTTATCATCAGCTTCATAGGAATTTTTAATTGCTTCACCTGCTGATGATGCGGTTTTCCCTTCGCCTAAAAGCAGGCAGTTATAGGCTTTTTCTACCCTGTCCCATCTCCGGTCCCTGTCCATTGCGTAATACCTGCCCATTATAGATGCTATTTGCGGCAGTTCTTCCTGTTCAAGTTTATTTTCGAGCTGTTCAAGGTATTTATCAGCGCTTCTTGGCGGGGTATCCCTCCCGTCCAGGAACGCATGCACAAATACTTTTTCCAAGCCCTGTTGTTTTGCAAATTCAATACAGGCAAACAGGTGCTCCAGGGAACTATGAACTCCTCCATCGCTTACCAGGCCCATAAAATGAAGGGAAGAGCCGTTTTTTCTCGCGTGCTCGGCTGCTTTAAGGAGTTCAGGGTTGTTAAAAAAGGTTTTATCTCTTATGGCGAGGTTTATTTTTGTTAAGTCCTGGTAGACTATTCTTCCCGCACCAATATTCAGGTGGCCTACTTCCGAGTTGCCCATCTGGCCCTGTGGCAGGCCAACGCTTTCTCCGTGGGCAGCTATGCAGGTATTGGGGTATTTGGCGAGCAGGCAGTCAAATGTAGGGGTATTTGCCGATTTTATTGCGTTAGAGGGGCAGTCCCCCCCGCAGCCCCAGCCGTCCAGTATTGTTAAGAGCACTGTTTTATTTGTCATAATGGCTTTGCCTCATATTGAATTTAATATTTAATGTTGATAAAAAATTATTATAATATAAAATTAAGGAAGTAAGCCTGTGACGTTAGAGCTAACATTTAAAGTCATGCCTAAAAAAATCCTTATCCTCCGCTTTGGCGCAATCGGCGACGTGGTCCACTCAACCGCTCTATACCGCAGCATAAAAAGAAAATACCCGGAAACCCGCATTCACTACGTATGCTTTAAAACACCCTCTGAAAATATCCTGCACGACCCTGACCTGGATAAAGTCTGGATAGCTGAGGGAAAAACCTATAAACAACTCTGGAAACTCGCAAAAAAACTCAGGAAAGAAAAGTTTGACGCTTTTATAAACCTCCAGCCCGGCATAAGAACAAGGCTTTTTTCCCTGATGCTCGGTATGCCGGAAACTGTTACGTATAAAAAAACTTTTAAACTGCATGCCGTTGAAAACTTCCGGCAAACAGGAAAAAAACTCTTTAAACACATTGAACCGGAAAAAAACCTTAAACTGTATATAAACCAGGAGGTGAAAAACCGGGTATCCGTCCTGCTGGGGAAAAAAAGCCCGGTAATAGCCTTCAACATGGGAGTGAGCCCAACAAGACAGGGCAGGCGCTGGCCACTGGAATACTGGAGGGAATTGGCCAAAAAATTTCTCGATAACCATGACTGCAAAATCATACTGACAGGTTCGCTTGAGGACAGGGAGTTTTCCGAAACACTGCTTGATGTCTCGCCTAAAATCAGCTCATTTTGCGCAAAAGTTAGCGTGGAAGAGAATACCGCCCTGTTATCCTTTTGCGACCTTGTAATTTCGGGTGATACAGGCCCGCTGCATGTTGCCACGGCGGTTGGAGTGCCTGCTGTCGGGCTGTACGGCGCTGCTCCGGTCTCCAGAACCGGGCCTTACGGGGAAAATTGCATTGCCGTATTTTCCCACAGGCAATGCGTTCCATGCAACAAAAGGAAATGTAAATATTTAAAACAGGACGAAACCTATACACCCTGCCTTGAGGACATAAAGCCGGACAGGGTTTTTAACGTTGCCGGGGCGTACCTCTTGGAAAAAAATTGATTATGTTATATACTTATTATAATTGTTATCCAGGGAAATTTAGAGGGATTCTTTTATGAGTGAAATCAATAACAGCCAGGGGCCTGCTTTTAACGAAAATACCGGGGTAGGCAATAATGAACAGCAATTCGACCCTATGCCTGACGGGATTTCCTTCCAGGGGGAAAAAATTGACCTGAGGTACGACCCGAAAGCATATGTAAACAAGACATTTGTAGAAAAAACATTTAAGGCCAAAATAGATAACATTGATGTAAAATTTGGCTCAGCCGAAATAAAACAGGTTAAAGCCGACCTCGAACATTTCGGTAAAAATCCCTCTGCCGTGCAAAAAGCAACGGCTATTTACCCGGCTTTTCACGGTTATGCCAGGGGAAAAGAGTTCCAAAACCCTGACGCCCTGGCCTTAGCGCTTGAAAACTATGCCGCGACGGTTGAGTTTGTTCCTGATTCTGTTTAAGCATGACAAAAAAGTATAAACCCATAGCCCTTACGGTTGATGCAATCATATTGTCAAAAACGGGTAATGGAATAAAAATACTGCTGATAAAGAGGAAAAATCAGCCCTTTAAGGACAAATGGGCAATCCCCGGGGGATTTGCGGATTATGACGAGGAGCTGGAAACCGCTGCAAAGCGTGAACTCGAAGAAGAAACCGGCGTAAAAACCCCCTGTTTAAACCAGCTCTATACCTTCGGGAAAATCAACCGCGACCCCAGGGGAAGAACCGTAAGTGTTGTATATTACGCATTTGTTGATGAAACGGGCACAAAAATAAAAGCGGGCGATGATGCAAAAGAAGCACAATGGTTTGATGTCGGGGATTTGCCCGAGCTGGCGTTTGACCATGAGGAAATAATTGATTTTGCGCTTAAAAAAAACCATCCTAAATATTAGCAAAGCATGTCTCCGGCTCAAAATCGCTCTCAGGGTTTAATTTTATATATATATCACGCCATTTGACAGAAATTTTTGAAATTATCTTTTCTTTGTCCTTTTTAGTGAGCACGGCCCAGTAATTGGGTTTTATTAAAATCATTAATTTGTTTTCTTCTTTCGGGTTTATATAAACCCTCTGTATGTACCTGGCATAATTAGTGCCCTCAAGGCTTCTTATCGCTTCCATACCGGGTTTGTACACAGAAAAAGAGTTATTTGAAGCCAAAAAGCATAATAATATTAAAATAAAAATTGGTTTCATTTTTTTCCTGTTAATCCCTGATAAACTAATACCTGTCATATTAAACTTTAATCCGATGAAATAAATCAGAAAAAACTTTAATCTTTATATAGTAATAAAGTTAAAAACAAAAAAGTATGGAATTAAGACAAATGAGTGATAGTGACTGCTTGGCCGGAATAGCGAAAAAATGCCTTAATTACCGTGAAAAATGCAGGAAACGGCAACTTGCGCTGAAATCCCTGCAAAATTATATTAACCAGTTAAAAATTCATTTTGATATAAATGACAGGGATATTGTTAAAATATTAAAGCATATCGTGAAGATGGAGGATGAAGATAATTTTATAAAAAAATGTGGCATATATTTAATTAAGAAGTTAAA
>JANQGS010000119.1 GCA_028277195.1 Candidatus Gastranaerophilales bacterium | reverse complement strand
AGGGTATGGCCAAAATAGCATAAATACTTAATACAATTAACAATGTTTTCATTTTTTTATCCTCGGGATTTTTTTAAGCTAAAATATTTTTATAAATAAGTACTAAAAGTATCCTGAAAGGAATTACCTTTCAGTTATCTTTATATATTTATTTTTTAGAGCTTTGTGCTCCCGCTCATAATATATTTACATATTACCCACTAAAGTGTAATTGTCAACCCTCTAAAGTGTATTTAATGGAAAATGATAACAAAATAAAGGAAAAACTGAGAGAAAGACTTAGAGAAATACGAAAAGCCAGGAATTTATCTATTGATGAGCTGGCTAAAGCACTTGAAATGCCCGTCAGGACAATAAAATCTTATGACCAAAAAGAAAGGCTGCCCTCAGCCGTTTTATTTTTAGCATTGAACGAAAAATTAAACATTAATTTAAACTGGTTTGCTAACGGCTCAGGAAGTATGTTTACATTTAACAAAAAAAATATGCCGCTGGAAGAATTAATAAATCAGAGATATAATTTATCTGAAAAAGAGATGGGACTGGTTAAAAACATTTTAGACTTTCTGGATAACGATTAACCCCATGCCCGGAAAAAAACAAAAAATAGAGGACTCCTTTATTCTTGCGGAAAAAATCTTCCGCAAAGTCGCCCTGACTTCCCTTAAAAAAGTAGAAAGCCACCTGCATGGGGATTATAAGTCTATTTTCCACGGAAGCGGGCTGGATTTTAAGGAAATCAGGGAGTATTCAATTAATGACGATGTAAGAAACATTGACTGGAACGCCACAGCAAGGCTCAACCGCCCGCAAGTAAGGGTTTATGAGGAAGAAAGAGACCATACTGCCTGGCTTATACTGGATGTCAGCCCTTCTATGGATTTTGGCTCACGCTTTAACACAAAAAAGGACATCATGGTAAAATTTGCAGCGCTAATGGGCTACCTGGCTCATAAAAGAGGGGATAAAACAGGCGCAATTCTGTTTAACGAGGGCATAGAGAAGATTATTCCGCCGGAAAAGGGACTGAAACAGGTTTACAGAATAATAAGAAATCTCACTGACCACGAAAAAACGGACACACAAAGGGACAAGCCTGATTTTTCAAGAGCGGCAAAAATTATAGGCAGCAAAAAAACAATATTTTTCATATCCGATTATATTTTCCCGGACAACCGCTGGCAAAAACCTTTTGGGGAAATGGCCCTTAAAAACAATGCCGTGGCGGTCCGGGTTATTGACCCTGTTGAGGAGAGCCTGCCTGACGTGGGATATATCAACCTCTATGACGCTGAAACCGGCAGGGATATTGCCGTTGATGTTTCCGACCCTGGTATCTCAAAAAAATACCGGGAATTTGTACTTGAGGAAAATAAAAAAATAAATAAAATTTTTTCCGCTTTAAACCTTAATCCTGTTAAAATTTATACTGATTCAGATATTGCTGAGGTCCTGGTTAATTACTCGCAGAGGAGGCAAAATTGTACAGCTTCGGCTTTGAATACCCCTGGGCACTGATTTTAGTGTTAATACTGCCTTTATTCCATTATTTTGAGAGGCGTTTTAACAGAGCAAACCGGATAAAAGGAGCAAAATTCAGCAGAATTGAGTTTCTGCAAAGGGCAATGGAGGAAACCGGGGATTATAAGCGCAAACTTTTTGCGGGTTTGTTTATTATAGCGGTTATAGCGGGGGTTTTTGCAATTGCCCGGCCCCGGGCGATAATGGAGTTGCCGGTTAACCCGGTCAGGGTTATGCTGGTTTTCGACACCTCAATAAGCATGGAGGCCACGGACTTGAAGCCTGACAGGCTCACGGCGGCCAGGGATACGGCGGTTGAGTTTATAAGGGAAGTGCCTGAAGGCGTAAAAGTAGGGCTTGAATACTTCTATGGC
>JANQGS010000092.1 GCA_028277195.1 Candidatus Gastranaerophilales bacterium | reverse complement strand
GGTGTTTTTAAATAAATACAGCTTTGCAAATTTATGTTTTAAAAGCTCTTTATTAATCATTTTGCCGTTATCCAGGTAAACATAAGCCAGCAGCCGGTTATATTTGTCTCTTTGAACGGCTTCAAATTCCAGTCTGACGGTATCGTTTTTTTTAACAAGGGTTTGTACGTAGAGTTTTGCGAGCCTGCCCCTTTCTATTACTTTCTCAACGGTCATGCCCTCTGTGTAAGCCTGCTTATAAGCCCTGTTGCCGGGCGATGTTTCATAGCAGTCAATTCCCAGGAGTCTTACGGATTCTTCCTTGCCCTGGTAATTGACCAGCAGGGTATCGCCGTCCAGTACTTTTATAAGTTTTGCCGGGGCTTTTGCATAACAGGCGGATGAAATGAGTATAAAAAAGATGAAGAATAATGTTTTTTTCATTTATTAAACCTAAAATTTTTCTATATTAACATTATACAGAATTTTTACGTGATGACAATACGTATATAGAAAAGTCTAAAATCAATAAACTAAAATTTATGGATAATAAGGCTTTTTATAAAAATTTGGGAATAAAAATTAAAAAAGTAAGGGAGGAAAGGTCTTTAACGCAACAACAACTTGCAGATAAAGCAGGTATAAGTCTTAATTTTGAGGGCAAAATAGAAGTTGCCATGAATAGGCCAAGTTTAAATACAATTATAAAAATAGCCTCAGCCCTTGACGTTGAACCATACGAACTTTTAAAGTTTGATTAGCGGGAACTTTTTTCTCCCTCCTGAAATGTTTAAAATCCTTCAAAAATTTGCCGGGGCTTTTGCATGACAGGCGGATGAAATGAGTATAAGGATTAATAAAAATAATGTTTTCATAACATAGTGTTTCTAATTCGAAGTAACTGTTTCTAATTTAACACTAGAATTTAAAATATGCAAGAAAAATTTAAAAAAGAACGGATAATCATTTGTAAGACGTTCGGTAAAGTCCTGAAAAGACTGAGGGAGAGTACTGGAAAGTCCTTAAATAAAACCGCCCATGAGGTAGAGCTGTCAACCGGAAACTGGTCGAAAATTGAACGAGGACTGAATGATACTCAATTAACTACGTTATATCGCCTGTCAGAAGCGATTGAAATACCTCTGTCTCAGATATTTGTAGAATTTGAAAAAGAATTACCAGTTAAAAATTTATTTATAGAGAAATAGCCTTAGCCCTTGAAGTTGAACCATACGAACTTTTAATGTTTGATTAGTACAAAAAAGCATTTATAAATATATAGACCAACCTTTTTTTGCTAACATGTTAGTTATGTTTATAGACAAGGTAAAAATTAAAGTTATTTCCGGCTCCGGAGGTAACGGTATAGTAGCCTGGCGCCGGGAAAAGTATGTGCCTAAAGGCGGTCCGGCCGGAGGGGACGGCGGAAAGGGCGGTGATGTATACCTGGTAGCTGATTCCAGCCTCTCAACCCTGCTTGACTTCAAGTATAAATCAATTTTTTCCGCAGATAACGGCGAGAGAGGCAAAATTAAGAACCAGCACGGGAAAAACGGAGGGAATTTATGCATAAAAGTGCCCTGCGGTACGGTTGTTAAGGACATTTTTCCCGGGAAAACAATAGGGGACTTAACGGAAGATAACCAGAAACTCCTCGTTGCACAGGGAGGAAGAGGAGGCAGGGGGAACGCCAGGTTCGCCACCTCAAGAAAACAGTCCCCGCAGTACTGCGAACCCGGAGAGCCCGGGATTGAGAGGGAGTTAGAGCTTGAGCTGAAATTGATTGCGGATGTGGGACTCCTTGG
>JANQGS010000090.1 GCA_028277195.1 Candidatus Gastranaerophilales bacterium | reverse complement strand
ATAAAAGTACAGAAGCCGCGCATAGAGACTTCTTGCAGGATTTCTATATGAAAAAATACACTAATCAAGATGTTTTTGAGTTAGTTGCGTAAGTCCTGTCAGTTATTAAAAAATATAACAGAAGAGGTTAAAAATTTTGAAAAAATGCTTTTGGAAAAACAAAAAAATAGTTCTTTGCTCCAGAACCTTGATACAATCGACGGAATTGATACTGTAACAGCCTGTAAACTGGTGGGAATAATCGGAAACATAGAAAAATTCAAAACACCGGATAAAATAGCTTCTTATGCGGGAATAGCTCCTGTTGAAAAATCCAGCGGTAAAATCTCAAAGAAATACAGGAATATCAGAGCAAATCGTAGACTTAACTCAACGTTTTATACCATAGCTCTTACTCAAAGAAGGTGTAATGAGGTTGCAAAAACTTATTATATCAGGAAACTAAAGGAAGGAAAAACTGAAAAACAAGCCCTACATTGCCTTATGAGAAGATTAGTTAAAATTATATGGATGATTTACAAACATAACCAACCTTACAATTATCAACCTAAATACCAGCAGCTACAAGCTGCTTAGACTATTCTTAAATTTGATTCTTGACATAGATACTTTTGGTATAAAATTCTTTCAGGGAATTTATACTATGTTCACAATTCTGAAGAAAACGACTGGTTATTGGAAGATAAGGCCGAAAAAGAAAAAGGGACACTGGTTTCCATGTCTATTAAAAACTCCTCAAATCGAACTTCAGGCGATGTTTTTAAGGAATACGGGACTGAAGAATGGAGTTTTGACAGAACAAATGTTCCCTTAATCCTTGCTCAGTATGTTGATGGGAATTTAGTATCCAGGTCCCAGGCTAAAAGGTTATTAAACAGGTTTGAAAAATTTAAGGAAATCATTTTGGACTTTAACAAAGTTGACGTTATAGGGCAGGCTTTTGCTGATGAAATATTTAGGGTTTATAAGAATAACTATCCTGAAGTCAGAATTATACCTTTCAACTGCAATCCTGAAGTGGAATTAATGATTAAACGTGTACAGAATAGAGCAACAGAAATCGAATAAGAAGCTCATTTATCGCGTAAAATTCAGAACAGTCTGCAAATCCTTATCCCCCCTGCCTGAAAGACAAAGGACAATAATCTCGTCTTTATTAGTTTCAGGTATAAACTCCTCAAGATACGCCAGCGCATGAGCCGACTCCAGGGCCGGCACAATACCCTCAAGCCGTGATAACAGCTTAAACGCATGAACTGCCTGCATGTCAGTTGCGGGATAATATTTTACCCTGCCTGTTTGCTTTAAATAACTATGCTCAGGCCCGACCCCCGGATAATCAAGCCCGGCGGAAAGGCTGTGCGCCTCCTGTATCTGGCCGTAATCATCCTGCAGTACATGGCTCATCGAGCCATGAAGTACACCCGGCGTGCCTTTTGTTATGCTTGCAGCGGTTTTTCCGGTGTCAACGCCCAGCCCGGCAGCTTCTATGCCGATAATTTTAACTGATTTCTCGTTAAGAAAGCTGTAAAACATACCCATAGAATTACTGCCGCCGCCTATGCAGGCAATAACATAGTCAGGCAGCCTGTTTTCCCTGTCTAAAACCTGTTGTTTCGTTTCTTTCCCTATTACAGACTGGAAATTCCTCACCATCATCGGGTAGGGGTGAGGGCCGACCGTGGAGCCGATTATGTAATGAGTGTTCTCAACGTTTGTTACCCAGTCCCTTATAGCTTCACTGGTAGCGTCTTTTAGGGTTCTGCTGCCGGAGTATACCGTAATTACCTCAGCACCCAGCAATTTCATCCTTTCAACATTTATTGCCTGGCGTTTTGTGTCCTCTTCACCCATGTAGACCTCGCACCGGAGGCCAAGCAGCGCACAGGCTGTTGCCGCGGCAACACCATGCTGGCCTGCCCCGGTTTCTGCTATTATTCGGGGCTTGCCTGTTTTTTTCGCCAAAAGCGCCTGCGCCAGGGCATTATTGATTTTATGCGCGCCTGTATGGTTTAAGTCCTCTCTTTTGAGGTATATTTTAGCTTTGCCGTAGTATTCCGTCAGTCTTTTTGACGGGTACAGGGGGGTTGGCCTGCCGGAATACTCTTGCATCAATTTGTATAGGTCATTGAGAAAAGCGTCATCCTGCCAGGCTTCGTTAAACGCTTTTTCAAGTTCATATAAAGCCGCCATCAATGTTTCCGGGACATATTTGCCCCCGAATTTTTCAAATCTTCCACTTATATTCGGCAGGTTATAGGGTTTATTTTTTTCAAAATAGTCAGCCATAGATTTTAGAGATTATCGGCTTCTCTATTAATTCTTTTTGCAGCATACAAAAAAAGTCCGAAAAAAAATAATATAACAATAATGCTTGCAATCTGCTCTATATTCATATTAATCTTCCTCTTTTAATTTTTTGATTATAAACTCTATTTTACCATCTTTTTTAAGATATACATCAAGAAAAATAACAGAGAGTATAATGCCTAAGGGTATAAATACCCATTTTAGCGGATTATGGGGGATAAACAATAAGCCCGGTGAACCTCCTGAAGTCGCTATAAATATTGTCCAAAGGTTATTCTTTCTCAATAATAAATAATCAAGTTCTTTTTGTAGTCCACTTTTACTCATTTGGTATAGGGTTTATTTTTTTCAAAATAGTGCATATTTTATAAATATTTTTTTTCAAAATCTTTATCCATTTTATAAAGTCGATACATCCAGAAAAATATTGCAGAAAATGTGATAAAAATAGCAACTAGTTGAATTATAAACTCATTCATTGTTTTTATCCTTTAATTTACTAATTAATCTATATAACAGTATGCCTTTATTTGCATATAAAAGCAAGAACAGCAAAAATGTTATTAGTCCAAGGGCAAAAAGAATTTTATTGGCAGTATTGTTAAAATTTTGAATTAATAATAAAGTTCCGGAAATAGTCACCTCTTTGTTCATGAGTAAAATTCTACCACAATAATTATAAAATCCTCCGAATTATTGACAAAATTTATGCGGAGTGGTTGCTGAAAGGGCATAAGGACTGTTAAAATACTTATTTGCCAGCTTTATAATATCCTCAGGCGTTACCTCATTTACCAGGCCGGGAAAAACATAATTAAACCCGAAACCTTTGTCAATTACCTCAAAAACACCGAGTAAACGGGCTTTTTTGCGGTTGGTTTCCTGGGATAGCGCGTAACCCCCGATGAGTTTGCTTTTAGTGCTTGCAAGTGTTTCCGGGGAAAGGGGGACGGTTTTCAGGCTTTCTATTTCCTTCAGGAACTTGCTTTTTACAGTTTCAAGGTTTTCAGGCGCAGTGCCTATAACCAGCACAAAGTGCCCTTTATCCATTTTCGGGGAATATGAGCACCCTACCTGGTAAGCCAGTCCCTGCTTCTCCCTGAAAACCTTATGCAGTCTTGAACTCAAGCCGCCCGAGAGATAGGACTCAACCAACCTGAAAGCCGCAAACTCCTTATTATCCGAGATATTCCCGACAGGCCAGCCCATAAATACCCAGGCCGCTTCTGACTGCTTTTCGGTTATGGTTTCAATATTTTCCCCGAGCGGTAAAAATTCCCCGGTGTGTTTTATTTCAGGGGGCTCTTTGCCTGTAGGCGGAAACGCCTTTATTAATTTTTCGGCGAGTTCTTCGTGCACCACATCGCCTGATACGGAAACAACCATATTTTCAGGTATAAACAGGTTTTTATGGTATTTAACCACCGTATCCCTTGTAATTAAATCCGCGTTTTCCTCAAAAATTTTGCCTGTATTATCGTAGGGATGGTCTTTATAGAGCATTCGGACAAAATTTTCCGATGCAATGCTGACAGGGTAATCCCTGGATTTTTTTATTTCAGCCAGTATCTCTTTTCTGCCCTTATCAATATATTTTTGCTCAAACGCCGGGTTATTAATAATGTCCGCGAGTATTTCCAGGGCTTTATCAAATTCATTGCCCGTGGATTTAACGCTGATTTCAATGTAATCATTGCCAGCGTGCGGCGAAACGGATATGCCCGAATTTTCCAGCTCCTGCAAGAGTTTAAGGTAAGGCCTTTGTTTTGTGCCGTATAACAGCGTTCCGGCGAGGATATCAACAGTGCCCGGCACCGGCTCAATAAAACGTCCGCCCCTGAAAAATACGCTCATCGCGATAATGTCATTTGAGGTATTTTTGTTTGTTATAAGGGTAATTCCGTTACTTAAGCCGAATTTTGCCGAATTTTCAATTACGCTCTTACCCGGTAAAACAGAGTTAACCTCGGTCTCCTCAGGCAATAGTGCTGTCAGGACAAGCCTTTCAGGTTTCAGGTATTTTTGGGCAACTTTTTTAATCTCACCTGCTGTTACCCTGTCAATGTATTCCGTGTGTTTTTTGTAGGGCTCAATGCTGTCATAGAGGATTTCCGTGTAGCCCAGGGAGTTTGCGATATTCTGGACAGACTCATTTGCGTAAATAAAACTCCTTTTCGCGAGAATTTTGGCCCTTTCCAGCTCTTCCCGGGTTACAGGCTCGTTTCTTAAACGGTCTATTTCCTTTAGTACAGAGGCTTTTAGCTTATCAAGGTTTTCAGGCTCAAAATCCGCTGATATCAGGAATATACTGTCATGTTTTAATGAATAATGGCTTGCCCCTATGTCAGAGACAAGGTTTTGCTCCTCCCTTACATTCTGGTAAAGCCGGGAAGTCCTTGTCCCACCCAATATAGAGGCCGCAAAGTCCAGCGCATAAGCCTCTTTTATTGACTTAGCGGGCACTCCTTTAAATCCCCAGAGAGCATATCCGGATTTATATTTTCCCCGGGTAATTTTTTCCGGGTATTTTTCAGGGGCGGATTCCCTTTTTATTGGGGGGATTTCGTCCTTTTCCCGGGGTAATTTATCAGTGTGATTAAAGGCTTTTTTCACCAGGGCGAGGATTTTTTTCGTATCAACGTCCCCGACTACTATTGTTGTCATTTTAGAGGGCACATAGTGTTCATTGTAATAATCGAGAATTTCCTTACGCGTAATGTTTTCAATAACCTCATGCGGGCCCAGGGTATCCATTTTATAGGGATGCTCCCTGAACATGGTCCGAAAAAGGCTCATCATCAGTATTCTCTTAGGGTTATCATTGGCCCTTCTTATTTCTTCCCGGACGACTTTTCTTTCTTTATCAATTTCATCCGGCGGTATGGCAGGATTTTTCAGCATATCGGCATGTAATTTTATTGCGGTATCAACATAATCGCTTGCAATGGTCACGTAATAGTGCGTAAAATCCTTGCTTGTAGAGGCATTACACCTTGCGCCCCTTGATTCCAGGATAGCTTCTATTTCCCCGTTTTTGTGAGCGGGAGTGCCCTTGAACATCAGGTGCTCCAGAAAATGCGATACGCCGTTGTTTTTCCCGGTTTCCGAGCCTGAGCCGGTTTTTACCCAGGTATCTATTGTTACTATGGGATTGGCGTGGATTTCCTTTATTATGACCTTATGGCCGTTGTTCAGGTAAAAAACACTTATCGGGCTGTCAGAAGCCTTTGCCCCGCAGGTGATACCTGTGCTAAAAACAACTAAAAACAGGAGTATTTGAATAATTTTAATCATATAAGCCATTCCCCGGAAAATTTATATTGTAATAAAAATATACACCATTTTAGTTAAACTACCTAAATTGCCGTCCATAAAATTTTACTCCTGCAATTCTCTTTGCGCCTCATCAATGGCCTGTTTCAAGTCATCCAGGTTCTCGGGATAGACCGCAATCCCCTTTTTTGTAGGATTCCAGGTATTTCCCCCGTCTGTTGTGTAGAATATTCTAAGGTCAAGAAACTTTTTCCCTTTGTATTCGCTGAGTTGCACCTGGATTTCCTCGGTGGCGGTACGCGGAATTGTTACCAGAAGTTTTTTTTCAGACATAATTTCCTCCTTTATTATTGTATATTTTCAATGATAATTATACTATTCCGCAATATAATTTCATATAGGTTGTTACTATCATTTTCTATTTCAATAAGAGTTTCTTCTATTGTTGGCAATTTTTCGATTTTTTTTAGCCATTCTGATACAGTATTTCTTGATACATGGAATATTCGTTCTAATAATCAAACCTATACCAAAATGAGTTAGTTTTCTTAAAATCGGAAGGACTCTGTTTTTTTGATTGAGTATCAAAAAAATGGAGGGAGCCCGACTTTAAGAAAACGTCGC
>JANQGS010000051.1 GCA_028277195.1 Candidatus Gastranaerophilales bacterium | reverse complement strand
GGTTAAACTGGCGGAGTTTATGGCTCGTTCTGTGCTAATAGGCATATTGCATTATCAAGGCAGAAAACGGGATGAAATACAGACTGTTCTTCCACCGCCGGGTGCGTCGAAGCATAATTTTGAGCCGTTATCGTATTTAATTTCTATTTTCTTGCCCAGCGAGAATTATAAACATGTTTTAGAAGGACTGGACGGATGGCTCCGGTCCAGGTTTTCCGAGCTGCCGCCTGTACAGCTTGCCGGTACTATCCGGATGGTAGTGGAAGAGATGTTAGCAGCGGACATCAACAGAGATGCATTAAGGTGGGCTGCAGCAGGTGTGCGTTTGGCCCGCAGCAGGGACTGCCCCAAAGTGTCAGCGCTGTTTTACTGCTACAGAGCGCTGATTCATACCAGGCTTGGAAAGGCAGATGCAGCCAGAATGTGCAGGCAACGTGCAAAAAAGTACATGGATGATGGTGACAAATGGACACCGGCCTGGATCTCACGCATCGACGGGTTAATTTTTCTCATGCAGGGCAATTTTAAAGCGGCAGATTTTCACCTGTCAAAGAGCATGCGCATGTTTGAAAAAATGGGAGACCGTCTTGACGCACAGCGTGTTGGGATGACGCTAATGCAGGTAAAAAAACAGTTTTAACGTTTTTTAAACGATAGTTTGTTTATAGTGGGTATAGACGTTGAGAGATGAAACTGTTTTTTTATTTAACTCTCTTGGAGGTGTCACTGCCGTGAAAATTTTAAAATTATCTTTACTAATATCTGTTTATATTGTCTTAATTACATCCGGCTTTAGATTAGCAGCAGCAGACGACGTTAAGGAGCTTATACCGGATGGCCCTGAGGAATATATTTTGCATCAATCAAGCAGAGGATATCAGATGCTTTACGTTGATATTCCGAAATCTTATAAAGGTGAAAAAATAATGTTTATTGGACACAGCAGAGGAGATACCTACCAGAATTTCGTCCTGTCGTATAAGACCAGCCCGACCGCTGAGGCTGTAGAAGACCCAGATGGCGTGGGCTCCAGCAGAAGCATGGAAGTACCGGTTACCCCCGGCAAAAGGATATACCTGGGTGTGGGAGTTTCAGGCAAGGTAGGTTACAACTATACTTCTATAACGGTAAAGGTCAGGTCTATTGCTCCATCTCCTACAACAGGAACTGTTAAAGTTAACATTAAGAATAATGATGATGATATTCAAGATGTTCAAGTATATATAGACGGCAAATACAAGAAAAATGTTGAAGTTTCTTCAGGCAGTACGGATTTTGCCGGCGAATATCAAATGTCACCAGGCAGCCATAACATTAAGATCGCCTGGAGGGACCCTGATACAGGACAGTGGTATGATGAGCAGGAAACTCAGCAGGTGGAAGCCGGGAAATCATACCAGACCACTCTGAATATTTATAAAAAGGTTGCTGCTGACGGTGTAGTAAGGGTATATGTAAAAAATGAAGATGATGACGATGTGGTTTGCATGGTTTACATAAACTCTGTCTATAAAACTTCTATTGCCGCATATTCGGGAAAAACACAGCATGCTGGGGATTACCGGCTTTTACCGGATACTTATGCCTTTAAAATTATCTGGGACGATACAGATACGGGTAAATGGTATAGCTCGCAAGTCGAACAGGACATTACTGCGGGGGACGTAATTAATGTGGCTATTACTGTTGATAAACACACACTACCTGTTTCGACAATGCAGGAAGATAAAGAAGACAGCGGTAAACATGAAGAAAGTAATGTTGTTACCGAGAGGCCTGATACAGGCAAAATTAATATACATATAAAAAACAATGACGATGACAACCTGGATATTGAATTAAAAATTGATTATGAGCATAAACAAAGAGAAGTAGTGATGAGCGGAAAAACCGCTGACTTTGGAAGTTACGAATTAAAGCCTGGTAAACGGATTATAAATATCAGATGGAATGACCCGGATACAGGAAAATGGTATGAAGAAAAAAAAATTATGACGCTTAAAGCGGGCGTATCAAGTTCTGTAACTTTAACAGCAAGCAAGAGTAATGTAAACTTAAGTGTCCAAACTGCTTCTGATACATTTGAAATTCTTAAGGGTGAAAGGGAATTCGTCCGGTTGTATTTCAGGAATATAGGAAATGCGACTGCTGAAGACATAATGGTTTTTCCTATCTGTACTTCTAATGTTGTCAAAGCTGAAGATGAATTCGGTGTTGCAGATTTAAAAAGTGATGGGACAACATTTGTCGATATGCTGTTAGTTGCTCAAAAAGAAGGAGAATGTGAAATTATAATTCAAATCAGAGGCGGCAATTTTGATGAAATCATATTACCGGTTAATGTTAAGGTGAAAAGCTATTCTTACCGGAATATAACTAATAAAGTAAAAAAAGTAAAGGCCGATGAGAATGGGAATATAAAGGTCCAAGTATATGAAATTGATGACGAAAAGAGAAAAGAAGCCGGAAAAGCGGATTCTCTCAGAAATAATTTTATAAAGGAGTTTTCAACAGTAGCTGAGAATAATGGTATAGATATAAAATTTGACATGTATGGGGAAGTTAGCGGCAAATA
>JANQGS010000096.1 GCA_028277195.1 Candidatus Gastranaerophilales bacterium | reverse complement strand
ATTTATGGTATTTAATCCGCCCACGCAGTATGTTATGCACAGGGCGGATATTCCGTTTAGCCTGGCGTAAGCGTCAGCGGCAAAGGCAGCTCCCTGTTCAGTACATGTCCCTATGGTTTTTATATCGCTTTTTGATATTTCATTGAAAAAATTAATGACATAATCACCCGGAATGCCAAATATATGGTCAACGCCGATATTTTTTACCGCTGTAAGCAGGTAGTTTGCGATGGTTGTGGTTTGTTTTTCAGTATTATCCATTTTTTCTCATTTTTATTAATTCTGATTACTAATTACAATAATAGCAAAAGTCCTTATTTATTTTAACTCAAGCCATGGGTGTTTCTTTTTAAACGAAATCCTGACAGGCGTCCCCAGCTCTACCTCCTTCAGCAAGTCATCATCTTCGGGCTCTATAACAGCGGTTATTAAATTATCCTCTTTTCGCATATCAGCCAGAACCCCCTCCAGCTCAACGTCATAAAGGGGAATTTCTATGTAAACCCTGGAGTTAAGCGTTAAATTATGAGGCTGGGCTTCCTTAAGGTACGCCTGTATAAATTTTCCGCTTGAATCCGGCTTAATCATCACAACAGGCGTTTTTTCATCCACATACTTACCCTTGAAGGCCAAAACCTCCTCTACAACCGCGCTAAAAGGAGCTTTTACCGTATTATAGGAGTTTATTGAACGGGAAAAGTCAAGGTCTTTCTCATTTATAGAGATAATTTCGGCTATTCTTTCCTTTTGTGCCCGTAAAAGCGCAAGCTCCCGTTTTAATTCGAGTATTCTTCCCTGCAAGTCGTCTATTTCAGGCTTTGATACCAGTTTTTTCCCGTAAAGCGTCTCCTTTTTGGCCAGTTCATCCTCAAGAAAAGCTATCTGCCGCAACTGTAAACCATCTGCAAGCTGTTTTTCCTTTTCTTTTAATAAAGCCCTGTTTTTTAAGATTATAATTTTCTTCTCCTCAATTTCCCCCTGTAATTCGGGGTTAATTACCTTGAAAATCGGCTGGTCCTGGTGCAATTTTTTGCCTTTTTCAGTGTAAATTTCGGATAAAATACCCTTTACGGGGCTGTTTAATATCTCAGTCCTGCTCGTGACAACCGCAGGGTCCACCTGCATAAAATAAATATTTGTATGGAAAAACTCAAAGATATGCAAAAGGATAAGCACCCCGATGAATACCGCCACAAAAACTAACGGGCCTTTTTTGGGGAAAAAGGATTTGCTCTCGGGCTCAGGCTGAAAATAATTCCTGACATAATTTTCCGTTACCGGGTTATTAAAAGGCTCTGTTATAACATCAAATGACCGGGTTTCCCCGGTTATAATCCCCCTGCTAAAAAAGGCCAGGACTTCCCGGCCTTTTGATGAAGGGTCAATGTATTCTGCGACAAGACACCCGCCCGGATGAACAGCTCGAATTACCCTTATTTTCCTGGAAAAATCAAGTTTAAAACCCTGGAAATTAATTTTTACCAGCGCTGTAGTTTCATCACTTATCCTGAGATTGCCGGTATAATGCTCTATTTTAAACGCATTTTCAGACCAGTCGGATATTTCGTACTCCTGGCCTTCTATTATTGCTTTTGCGGGATGGGTTAGCCTTTTGAACTTTCTCTTATCGGAATAATCATATGATATATCAAACATTACCGCCCAGCGCCTTATATAAACTTATTGTATGAACAAGGCATTGTGCCCTGGCCTCATACTCGGCTATTCTTGATTTAATAAATTGTTCTCTTGCTTTAATATACTCAGAATAAGTTATCAAGTCCATATCCAGTTTTTGTTTTTCGGCATACAAATTTTCCTTTTCAAGTTTTGAGATTTCCTGTGCTTTTTTATAGTTTTTAATGCTGCTTTTAAGGTAAAAAAGGCTGTCATTAACATCATAAATTGATGAGACAATAGTCTTTTCATAATTTTTCAGGGCCTGTTTATATACATTTTTCTTAGCCCTTAATTCCGCCCTGTTGCTGCCTTTTGCAAAAAGATTGTAGAAAATACCGCCCCCGGTCCTGTACGCAACGCTTCCGTAATCAAAATAATTCTTAAAAGTTTCAGTTATATGGAAGGCTTCGCCGGAGAGCATAAGCCCGGGCAAAAGAGCTTTTTTCACCGCGTCAGCATCCAGTTTGGCTATTTTTACCTGTTTTTCCGCCATTAAAACGTCCGGCCTGTAGGCTATTTTATCCGTGCTGACTTCCAGGTCCGTATCATAGAAAAGATTTAAGCTATCAATCCCTTCAAAATCAATGCCGGTGTTTTCCTTATCCCCGAAAACAAGGAAGCAGAGCCGGTTTTTCAATTCCCCGTTAAGCGCTTTCAGGTTTATTAAATTGACCTCACTGAGTTTCAGCTCTTTTTCACTGTTTATAACCTCGGATTTTGGAATTAATTCCAGGTCATGCTTTTTGCGGTTTATATCGAGTTTTTCCTGTTTCAGGCCATTGATTTCCTGATATAAGCCAATCAGTTTTTCATTCTTAATTATATTAAAATAAAGCGAGGCCGCCTCAGAAACAGTTTTCAGCAGGATGAGCCTTTTTTCAAATTCGTAAAAATCCTTTTTTTCGAGAAAATATTTCTTTTTAGTTTTGTTTTTTCCCCATAAATCCAGTTCATAGCTGGTCTTTAAGGGCGAAAAAAACAAATTTCGCCCTGTATTATAGACAGGGCTGTCTTTTTTCCAGCCAAAAGAATTTATCCTTGCAGGTTTTGCGTCTCTGTACCCCTTTTCCATGCCTATAAACGGGAAATAATCCCTTATAGAGGAAGCAACATAATTTTCTGCTTCTTTTGCTTTAATACCGGCTATTTGCAGGTCAAAACTGTTGTCGGAACTCTGCCTGACTATATCCACCAGGCATGGCGCGTTAAAATTTTCCCACCAGTCCCAGTTTATGAGGTAATTTTCGGCTTTTGTTATTTTGCCCTCAAAGGCATGGGGCTTAACCCCCTCTGAGCAGGCCGGTGTTGCGGGGAAATTAATTACAAACAGAATCAGCAGTAATAGTATTTCCGGTTTTGTATAAGAAAAATTCATTATTGGTTGTTAAAATTTAAACTTAAGCAACTCATTGATGTCTAAGTCCAGGCCCCTGGCTATCTGGAATAAAGTTTTTATTCTTGCGTTATTTACTCCTCTTTCAATGGTACTTATTGAGTTAGCACTTAAACCTGATGATTCTGCAAGGTCTTCCTGGGAAAAATTCTTTTTAATTCTCTCAAATCTTACCTTTTGGCCTATTTTTAATAGTACTTCGTCATCCATAAGAGTATTTTAAGTTCCTGACAAATTACATACCAACAAGTATAGTTCAAATAAAACAAGTTTTCTTGTAACAAATTCAGGACAAGTTTATTAAAATACAAATTTTTAAGAAAGAATGTTATATAATTATTCCAGATGGAAACGAAAATGCTTAAAATATTATTAACTGTTATAACATCGCTGGTCTTTTGCGCGTCGGGTTTTTGCACACAATTGCCGGAGCCGGTGGCGGATTTTGTTAAGGAAAAATTCCCTGAGGCAAAAATAAGGTTTGACGGCCTTATAGAATTGCCTGATAAAACCGGGTACCTGCCGGTACTGCCGCTTGTCAACAATAACCCCGGCGAACAGGTACAAGTAGTTCAGACAATACCCTCAGGCCAGGACTTTTCTCAAAAACCGGACATGATTCTTTTTAGCAACAACCTGGCCCTGTTAAAAATAATTAAAAAACAGGGAGAGCCCCCTACCGTAATAAGCAGCCCGGAAATACCCCTTAAAGTTAAACTGGGCATACTTCCGCAGGATTTGGTTGTTCCAAAAGGGCTTGTGCTGTCGCCTGAGCTAAAGGTAATTCTCGGGGACCTTAAAATTCCGCTAAAAGAAAAAATTGACAGGAAAGGCGAAATCGCTTTTTACAATAAAACCGAAAAAAATAGCACTGAAGCCGAAAAACCGGTCAATCTTGAGGGAAAGACCACAGAAAATGTGTTTAGACTGCCTGAGCTGGAATTTTTAAGCGAAAAAAAATTATACACGATAAACCACAGGGATAATAAACTATATGTGCTTAATTCAGCTACGGGACGGGTTAGTAAAGCAATAAACCTCCCGTCCGTGCCCGCAGGCATAACTATAACACCTGACAGCAGGTATATACTGCTGAGCGGGCCGGTTGCGGAAAAGATATTCGTTATTGACACCCTTAATGATAAATTTATAAAAAGTATCAGTACCGGCGGCTTTCCATCATCCATTGTCTCCGGGTTAAGGGAGCAAAAGGCTTATGTGGCGAATAAATACTCGGGGACAGTTTCTAAAATTGACCTTAAAAACATGCGGGTACAAAAACAAATACCTGTCAGCGGTTATCCTGATAACCTTCATATATCGGAAAACAAGAACTTTGTTTTCTACAATGACTACAGAACAGGCAATGTTTACAGTTTAAACATCAAAACCGAAAAAACGGGTTATTTGTTCAACGATAAAAATATAGCGAAAATAAGCCGGTCAGGACGGTATATTTTTAGCTTGAGCAGGAGTGAGAATACTCTTACGGTTTTTGACCTTAAAAAAAATGAGGTAATCACAAAAACAAAAACGGGTGAAAAACCCGTTGACTTTGAAATACTTGAAAAAATGGGTAAAATTATCGTGGCCTGCGCCGGGACTAATGAATTAAACATAATTGACACGGAAAATTTCGGGGTAATAAAAAATATACCCCTCAAGAACAACGGGTTTCCCGGGAGAATAGAGTTAGTACAGGAAACCGGCGGAAAAACCAGGGCACTTATAACTGATTTTGATTCTTATGAAGTTGTTATTTATGACGTTGATATGGAAAAAATCCTGGGGCACCTGCCGGTTAGCCGCATTGTCGGTTCTATAATTATCAGCAATAAGAAGGTTAATTGATTACATAAGGCAACTCGCGCCGCTGTCAGATTTAATCACGGCCAGGTATATGAATTTATTGAGTATTTTAGGGTTAAATGACCTGGACTCTTCGGTAAGCAGGACTCTCATTGCCTCAACTGACTGCATGGACCCCCTGTATACCTTTTCTGAAACCAGGGCGTCATATACGTCAGCTATCGCTACTATCTGGGCAAATTCCGATATCTGGTTACCTTTTAAACCGTAAGGATAGCCCTGGCCTTCCCACCTTTCATGGTGGGAAAGGGCAGCCCTGCCAATGGCATCAGGCAGTTTTAATTCCTTTGTAATAAATTCATAGCCATATTCAGCGTGTTTTTTTATGATTTGCATCTCTTCGGGGGTAAGGCTTCCGGGCTTGTATAAAATTTCCCTTGGCACGAGAATTTTACCCATGTCGTGCAAAAAAGCGGAAAAAGTTAAATCCTTTAGCCTGCTTTCGTTATAACCCATTTCCCTGCCAATTATAGCGCTTAATATGGCAACGTTTATACTGTGTGAAAAAGTGTAATAATCATATACCCTTAACTCGCCAAAATTAGCTACTTTCCGGAATTTATCATATACTTCCTCGAGAATGATTTCCGTTGCGTCAATACATGTTTGCAATTTTACCGGGGATTTGTCTATAATGCCTGCCAGGACTTCTTTAACCCCTTTTACAAGGTCCTCTTTTTTAGTTTCATTAATTACGGAGTTATATTCTTTTTTTCCCGGGTCGGGTTCAGGAACATCATAACTTTTTCCTATTATTTTTTTTACTTCATCACCAGGCGTCAGGGATGCCGGGATTACAGGCTCTTCATCACGCTTGAAAATCTTGCTGTGAGTGAGCATCATAAAAATTTCAGGGGTAAATTCCGTTCCCTTATGATAAATAATGTTTCCTTCCTCATCATAAAGGTCATAATCGAGTTTTTTCAAGCCAACCAGTTCTAAGGCTATAACACGTCTCATAAAATCTATTCCTTTATATTTTATTTATACTTATTATATTATTTAATTCCGGTTTAGTATATATTTATTTTGAGGCGCTTCATTATGTAAAAGCAGCCCGTAATCAATACTGTCAACAAATGCGAGGTAAGCTGCCTCAATAATATTCCTGCTTACGCCCACAGTGTCCCATTTTGTATAACCGTCGGTTGTTTCGGCGTGCACCCTTGTTTTAGCGCCTGTTCCGTCTGTGCTGTCCAGAATCCTGACTTTAAAGTCACTCAGCTTAAACTTTTCTATGACCGGGTAAAACGGCTTTAAAGCCAGCCTGAGCGCACTGTCAAGGGCATGTCCCGGGCCTTCTCCTTCAGAAACGGTATGCAGTATTTCATTCCCTACTTTTATTTTCACAGTGGCTTCCGTGTTGAGATAGCCCATACCTCTTGTATCGGTCAATACTGTAAATCCCTTTAACTCAAAATATGTTGGTTTAATGTTTAAAACGTTTTTTAACATAAGCTCAAATGAGGCGTCAGCATCCTCAAACGTAAACCCCTGCCACTCAAGGTCTTTAATTTTTTCAAGGATTTTTCTTGTATCATCATTTGTAATATCCGCGCCTAAGTCCATGCGGGCAATTTTTTCCCTTATAGAAGCCAGCCCTGACTGGTCGCTTACGAGTATTTTTCTTGTATTTCCTACAGTTTCAGGGTTTATATGCTCGTAAGTACTGGATTGGCGCATTACTCCGCTGGCATGAACGCCTGCTTTATGAGTAAATGCGCTTGTACCGACATATGGGGCGAAATTATTCGACTTTTTATTGGCTATTTCACTTATTTGCCGTGAAACAGAGACCAGTTTACCCAGGTTTTCCCCTAAAATATCAATCCCCATTTTAAACTGCAGCGCAGGTATTATAGAGCAGAGATTAGCGTTCCCGCACCTTTCACCGTAACCGTTAAAAGTGCCCTGAACCTGTATGGCGCCTGCCTGGACAGCTATTATAGAATTAGCAACCGCCATTTCCCCGTCATTATGGGCATGTATCCCCAATACAGCCCCCGGCAAATGCTTTAAAACGGCCTCTGTTATTTTTTTTATTTCAGAGGACAAGCACCCTCCGTTTGTATCGCAGAGTATAATTCTTTCAGCGCCTGCCTTATGTGCTGTTTCAACGGCTTTTAAGGCGTATTCACGGTTATTTTTATACCCGTCGTAAAAATGTTCCGCATCAAAAAACACTCTCCTGCCGCAGCCTTTGAGGTATGTAATGCTATCGGCAATCATATTGAGGTTCTCTTCAAGGGTTGTACACAGGGCGTGTTCAACGTGGAAGTCCCAGGTTTTGCCGAAAATAGTGATTATTTCTGTACCTGCCCGCAAGAGCTGGTTAAGAACCTTGTCCTCTTCCGCTTTAACGTTTGCTTTCCTGGTGCACCCGAACGCCGCAATTTTGGAGTGTTTTAATTCCAGTGTTTTTACCTGTTCAAAGACCTCTATATCCTTTGGGTTTGCCCCTGGCCAGCCCGCTTCTATATAATCAACGCCCAGTTCATCCAGCAGCCTGATTATTTTCAGTTTGTCGTTTGCCGAAAAGTTTATGCCTTCTGCCTGTGCGCCGTCTCTTAGTATTGTGTCGTATATTTCGATTTTATTTTTAGTCTTCATCTGCACCCGTAGTATGCTTTAAAGTGTAGTTCACACTTTCTACCAACATAAGTAAACTGGCAAATACTATAAGAGCAGCTATGGTTACTAAAATAGCAATAATTATTTCAAAATTCATCACTTTTCTTTCTCCTCAAGTTTTGAAACCAGTTTTACAATTCTTCCATTATTTTCATTATTTCTTATCTTTAAATTTTACACTATTTCTAAACAAACCGTTTTTTGTTTACTAAAACTTAATAATTACCCTGCCGCGGCTATCCGGCTGTAATTATTTACATTAAACTGCATTTCGCGCGAAATTGCCACCTTGCCCGAGCGCACCAGCTCACGTATCCCCAGCGGCCTTAACAGTTCAATTAATGACCTTATCTGTGTATCATCGCCCATTGCCTCGATTGTATAGGTTTTTGCGGTTACATCAACTATCTTTGCCTCGAATATTTCAGCTATACGAAGGATTTCCGAGCGGGCTTCATCTTTTGCATTGACCTTAATGAGGATTAGCTCCCTTTCAATACTGTTTTCGCCTGTTATATCGACTACTTTAAGGGTATTAACCAGCCTGTTGAGCTGTTTGCATATTTGTTCAATGACCATGTCATCGCCCGTTGTAACGATAGTAACCCTGGAAAAAGCCTGGTCCTGAGTGGGGGCAACGGTAAGGCTTTCTATATTATAGCCCCTACCGCTGAACAGCCCGGCTATCCTGCTTAATACGCCTGCTTCGTTCTGTACGAGAACTGATATGGTGTGTTTCATTTTTTATTATTCCTTTTCTTTTTCGTGTAAATTTTTTAGTATTCCCTCCAGCTGTCTATATAATCTTTTTCATACATAAACAACCTCGGATAAAATATGCTTTCCAGTGCGTTTTTTTAAAGAATTTTTCATGACAATATCAACTTTTTTATTAAAGATTTCAGAGAGAAAATACTGAAGCCCGCCCAGGGTAAACAGGCTTGTATCGGGTTTATAATTGACCAAAATATCAATATCGCTCTCAGCTTTCTGTTCATTGCGAACATATGAGCCGAACAACCCTATTTCCGTAATATTATAATCACTCTCAAGAATAGGCTTTAATTCCCTTAATTTATGAAGTATTTCATCTTTATTATTCATAAATATATTTCTATCCTTGCTTAAATCCCTTTATAATATTCCAATTTACCGCATAATGGGTATTTTTACAATATTTGCTATAAAATAATTAAATATGATTAATCATTCATCTAAAATACAACACTCTATTTTAAAAAGTAAGACAAACCCCGCTTTTATTCCGTTTATTGTGGCGGGATTCCCGGATATGGACACAACGGGGGAGTTGATAAAACTGTTTGAAAACCGGGGCGCTGCCGCGGTAGAGGTAGGGTTTCCCCATTCCGACCCGCTTGCGGACGGCCCGGTAATCCGGCAGGCATCAAAGTATTCACTTGAAAGCGGTACTGATACCGATAAAATTTTTAACTTCCTTGACGGAATAAAACGGGATATTAGCGTTCCGATAATTCTTTTTACCTGTTTTAACCCGGTTTTTAAGTACGGCATTGAAAAGTTCATTCAAAAAGCCTCCTCAGTCCGCTCCGCAGGGCTTATAATACCTGATTTGCCTTTTGAGGAGTCGGAAGAAGTATCCCTGTTATGCAAAAAATACGGCATTGACTTAATAATGCTGGTCTCTCCCGCTTCCGGGCCGGAAAGAATTCAAAAAATAGCCCTGAAATCCGACGGCTTTATTTACCTGGTTTCCTCAACAGGTGTTACGGGCGTGAGGCAGGGGTTTTCGGAAAAAATAAGCGGCATTTTCAGGGAAATTAAAAAAGTGACAGATAAACCCGTTGCGGTAGGTTTTGGGGTGTCAACACCGGCCCAGGTAAGGGATTTAAGGGAGCTGGGCGCGGAGGGGTTTATTACAGGCAGCGCAATTATAAGAATAATTGATGAATACAAGGATAATAAGGGTGTCTTGCCTGATAAATTAAATGATTATATCTCCGGGTTATTAAAATAAAGCAGGCTATGCCGGTTGTTTACTGAGGTATTCCTTTGAGTTTACAAAATTTTCTATTAAATGCTCTATTGTTAACTTGCCGTTCTTGACCCGGTCAACCCAGGCCTTTTTGCCTTCTGCGTCTGAGGCCCTGTTTAAGAGATATTTATATATTTTTTCTACTTTTTGCTCTATTGAATCATTCTTGCCGGCGTATTCCTGAGAGTTCAAAAACCTGCTCAAAATGCTGCCCTGGGAATTTCCTGCCTGTAAGCCTCTGAACAAGCCGGAGCCTTCAGGGCCGGACCTTCTTCTTCCAAGTATTGTAGTATATGCATTGTCTAAAATAGAATTTGAAAAGTCATCAGAGCTTATTAAGCGGTTTTGGCCGCCGGACTGGTCTAATAAATTCGGGTCTTCCTTATAAACGCCTATATTAGTTCCGTTATCGGTATTTATCTGCTGTGCGAAAGCATTGTCTGAAATATTAGCATAGTTGACTCCTCCGTTGGAGTCCTGGCCTATGGTTGCTCCTGCTGAGCCATATGCCCGGTTACTTCTGGCGTCTACTTTAGAAGAGCCGCTCTGGCTTAGGAAACCGCCTACTACTGTCGCGGTATTTATTCCGCCTCTCTGGTATGCGGCGCTGCTTCCCGCTACTGAGGCGCTGTTGATACTATCCTGGTTGAGCGCTCCCTGGAAGAGTGTTCCGCCGTTTTTAACAAATGCATTAAGCGTTACATCGGCATCAGAGCCGTCTACTTCCTGGCCAACGCCGTCCATGCCTGCCACCAGGCCCTGTTCGTCAAAACTGAAGCTGACCGGGGTTAATGAGTCCCTGACATGGTCAAACATTGCAACCGTTGTGTTCTTACCGTCAACCATTGCGAATTCTTTTGATGTCTCACCTGCTTTAAGCCCGGTAACGCTGATTGTTGCCTGGGTGTTGGCAGACGCGTATAATTCATTGTCATGGCCTAACAGGAGGAGCTCGGAGTTTTTAGCGATTACCCTGTCGCCTACCACATCAAGTATAACGTTATCCTCATCCGTTATTTGCCAGTCTGATGAGGCTTTTCTGTCGCCTGATGCCCTGTCGGATAAAATCATTGAGTCATTTTTATCGACTGTTCCGTCCTGGTTTGTATCACCTGTTATAATGAGGTTTTCCCCGTCAAAATTTATTTTAAGGTTATTATGCTCAATATCTACTGATTGCGAACCGTTTTTCTTATATTTGTCCTGTACCAATTTTATGACATCGCCGGTTATTACATTATCTACAACTTCCTTGGGGTCGTTGAAAATACTGGGGTCTTTCTGTTTTGAAGTATCAGTACTACTGGTATTATTGGCAGTGCTGGTATTATTGCCGGTGCCGGCAGCCTGGGTCTGAGATGAAGCCTGGGTAGTTGGGCTGTTCTGTGTTGTTGTTTGTGCAGTTACTTTGTTTACGTTTTGTGATATTGTGGACATTTTAAAACTCCTCTTCGATTTTTTACATTAATTCGAAGATATATACTATAATACTTTTAGATATATCTGATATATATCTAAAAACTCTAACCCCGGTAAAATTGTTATTATTTAAAGTTAATTTTGTATTTTTGTAGTAAAATTCAATTATAATAACCGAAAAGTAACCTTAACAAATCTTAATAACCAGGTATTTTTTAATGGATGATATTAAAAGATGGTATGATAAAAGCTCCAAATTAAAGGAAATGCTCCTGGTATTGAGCGATATGTCCGAAGGTGAGCTGGACCGGGTCGCGCAATACCTGTACCAGGTAGTAAATATCGTCTGGAAACAGAAAAAAACAGATAAGGAAACTGTCAGCATAGGGCTTGATAAATTATTCGGTTATTATAAGGCTTATAATAAAAGAAGATGGTATGATAAAAACGCTTCACTCAGCAGCGCTGTGAACCTTATGAGCACAATGGACGAAAAAGACCTTGACGACATAGTTGACGGGTTTTTGTTCGCTCTCAGGGATGCGGGGCTATATAATATTTACCGGGAAAAGAAGAGGGAGCTTGAACTCGAAAGCAGGGAGAAAGACAAATGACATCAAAAAACTACCTATTTACATCAGAATCAGTAACAGAAGGGCATCCTGACAAGGTTTGCGACCAGATTTCCGATGCCATACTTGATGAGTTCCTGTTAAAGGACTCCAGGGCAAGGGTTGCGGCAGAGACCTCGGTCACAACCGGTATGGTGCTCGTAGCAGGTGAAATAACTTCCGAATGTTACGTTGATATACCGAAAGTAGTAAGGGGCACAGTAGAAAATATAGGATATATAGGCAAGTCCGGCGGTGGATTTGACGCCAGGACCTGTGCCGTATTAACCAGCATTGACGAGCAGTCAACCGATATAGCGGGAGGGGTAAACAAAGCCCTGGAAGCAAGACATGAATGCGGTTGCGACGCGGGCGAGTCCGAGGAAATAGGCGCGGGTGACCAGGGTATTATGTTCGGTTTTGCCTGTGATGAAACCCCCGAGTTAATGCCGCTTCCTATCAGCCTTGCGCACAGGCTCGCACTCAGGCTCTCTTACGCCAGGAAAAATAACATTCTCCCTTATTTAAGGCCTGATGGGAAAACACAGGTAACGGTAGAGTATAAGGACGGAATCCCATCGAGGATAGACACAATCATTATATCCACCCAGCATGACCCTGTGATTGCCAATGAAACAGAGAATAACAGGGTGCAAAAAATTATAGCGGAAGACCTGAAAAAGCATGTTATCGGGCATGTATTCAAAAATGACGCAATAAAGCCTGACGAGTCAACAAAATACCTTATTAACCCCTCGGGCAAATTCGTTATAGGGGGCCCTCAGGGCGATGCGGGGCTTACCGGGAGAAAAATCATTGTAGATACCTACGGCGGTTATTCACGCCATGGCGGCGGGGCATTTAGCGGAAAAGACCCCACAAAAGTCGACAGGAGCGCGGCTTACGCGGCGAGGTACGTTGCAAAGAACATTGTAGCCGCGGGCATCGCAAAAAAATGCGAGGTACAGCTTGCTTATGCTATTGGTGTAGCGCAGCCTGTTTCTATTTT
>JANQGS010000230.1 GCA_028277195.1 Candidatus Gastranaerophilales bacterium | reverse complement strand
ACGTCGCTCTCTGCTTACGCATACCGATTTAAGTTAATTAATTTCATTTTAAGATTACTTATTGAAATCGGTATAATATAATAATAACATAAAAAGACCAGCTTAGAGCTGGTCGTTCAACAATTACAGGGAGAGTAATTGTGAGGGAGTATGTGTGTGCATTATTTTTCGGGCTTCTCTACTAAGACCGGATAAGGTTCAGCGCTATCTGCGGCAATGTGTTTGCCTGGGCCAGAACGCTCGCTGAGGCCTGCTGGAGTATCTGGTATTTGGTCATTGTTGCTGACTCGTCCGCAACATCCACATCCCTGATTCTTGATTCTGAGGCACGGAGGTTCTCGTTCATTATTGTCAGGTTTTCAAGCGCGCTCTCGAGCCTGTTTTGATATGCACCTAAATCTGACCTCCTGCTCGAAATAGTATTCAGAGCCAAATCAAGTTTGCTGATGTAACTTCTTATACTGTCCGCTGCCCAGGTTGCGCCTGTTGCGCTCAGGTCAACACCTATTGTTGAGGCGGCAACAGAATTACTCAGGACTCCTGATATGTCAATAACATTTACAGAGCCTGCGCCTGCTCCTATTTGAAGCCTCGCGACCGAGAGAGTGCCGTCCAGGAGGCTTATGTTGTTGAATTGAGCGGAGCGTGATATCCTGTTAATGTCAGCCAGTCGCGCGTTAATCTCCGATAGGATTGCGTTTTTCTCTGTTGTACCGTTGGTTTCGTTTGCGGCCTGAATTGATAATTCCCTTATACGCTGCAGGTTGTCCCCTATTACGGTCAGGCCTCCCTCGGCAATGGTCAGCATATTTATGCCGTCCTGGATATTATTCATTGCCTTGGCATTACCCCTTATCTGGACCCTCAGATTTTCAGAAATTGACAGCCCTGCCGCGTCGTCGGCTGCCCTGTTGATTCGGTATCCTGATGATAATTTTTCAATGGAGCGAATCAGGCTGCCTGTGTTGCTTCGCAAGTTTCTTTGCGCAATTAGTGATGCAACGTTGTTGTTTACTATAATTGACATAACTTTTCTCCCTGTCTTAACTAAACTGTCCTTAATTTATGTAAATTCATATATTTTTATCCCCTGAGTAACATCAATGCGACCTGAGGAAGGCTGTTAGCCTGGGCCAGAACACTTGCTGACGCTTGCTGGAGTATCTGGTATTTGGTCATGTTGGCTGTTTCCTCTGCTACATCGAGGTCTCTTATTCTTGATTCCGAGTTTTCAAGGTTTTCGGTCATTACGGTCAGGTTATTCAGGGCACTCTCCAGCCTGTTCTGGAAAGCTCCCAGTTCTGACCTCCTGCCGGTTATATTGTTCAATGCCGTGCTGAGTGAGTTCATATAACTCCTGATACTATCGGATGTCCAGTTTGAGGCGCTCACGGAGAGGCTTACGCCTAAAGCTGATGTGCTTGCGTTAACCAGTACGGAAGAAAGGTCCAGCGTGTTTATTGAGCTTGCTCCTGCTCCGATTTGAAGCCTTACGCTTGACATCTGGCCATCAAGCAGGGTTATGTTATTAAAGCTGGTTGATTGCGAAATTCTGTCGATATCTGCCAGCCTGGCGTTTATTTCCGATAAGATAGCGCTTTTTTCAGCCGTACCGTTGGTTTCATTTGCCGCCTGTATGCACAGTTCCCTTATTCTCTGGATATTTTCATTTACTACGGCAAAACCGCTCTCTGCTATTTGCAGCAGGTTGATTCCGTCCTGAACATTGTTAATTGCCTGCTTGTTACCCCTTATCTGTGCCCGCAGGTTCTCGGAAATCGATAGCCCTGCCGCGTCATCGGCTGCACGGTTAATCCTGTAGCCCGACGAGAGCTTTTCCATTGAGTGAATCAGGTTCTGGGTGTTACTGTTTAAATTTCTCTGCGCGATTAATGATGCGACGTTGTTGTTTACTACTATAGACATAAAACACTCTCCTTGTCTAAATAATTACTTCCCTGTACGTTTGCAATAAGGTTTCCCCCTCCGGTCAGCTAACCTGACAGGGTTTTTAAGGGGTTTTTGTTTGAAAACCTTTATTTGCGTTGCAAAATTATGTTAGAAAACCTGTATTGTTCTCTCCCTTTTGCGTTTAGCTTATTTTTTCCCTGTAATTTTTTCTTACACTTAATTAATCGAGGTTAAGTTTACATTCTTTAACATTTTAATTTAATCTCATATAAAAATAGGAGGTATTGTAAAATTTATTCTAAAAATATGGCAATTTTTTCTTTTTTGGTGTTTTAATAGAGTAATAAATTATACAGGAGAGTTAAAATATGACTACTCTTGAACTTGAAAAAACGAAAAATCCGGCACAAACTCAGGAAACTCCCCGGGAACAGGAAATTGACAGGGAAGAACTCTGCCAGAAGTTATGCACTAATATTATTGAGAGCCTCTTAGAGGGCTACAATGACCTCAAGGCAAAAAATCCCGACAAAGAGCAGGAATTCCTGGCCAAGATAGAAGATTTACAAAAACAGCTCCATCACAATATTTTCAATGTTTGACGAGGTCTTTTTCACCTCACAGCCCGCATACTTAATTGCGGCGTCAGGGTCTTTTAACCCGTTGCCCGTAAGTACGCAAACGATTGTCTTATCCTGTTCAATTTTTCCCGCTTTAAGGGATTTAATAAGCCCGGCAACTGACGCGGCGCTGGCCGGTTCTGCAAGAACACCTTCAGTGCGCGCCATGAGCCTGTAGGCTTCTATAATCTCATCATCTGTAACAAAATCAATCATTCCCCCGGATTCCTTATATGCATTGACGGCCTGGTTCCAGCTTGCCGGGTTGCCTATCCTTATAGCGGTAGCGATTGTTTCAGGCTGGCGGATTCTTTCGCCCTTGACTATTGCTGCTGCTCCCTCTGCCTCAAACCCGCACATTTTAGGGTAAGACAGGACAACCTTTTTATCGTAATATTCCTTAAAACCCCTCCAGTAAGCGGTTATGTTGCCGGCATTGCCCACGGGTATGCACAGGTAGTCGGGAGCTTTGTTTAAAGCGTCACAAACCTCAAACGCGGCAGTCTTTTGCCCTTCAATTCTATAAGGGTTCACTGAGTTCACAAGGGTTATAGGGTAATTTTCAGCCAGGTCCATAACTATTTCGAGCGCTTCATCAAAATTCCCGTCAACGGCTATAACCTCTGCCCCGTACATCATTGCCTGGGATAGTTTGCCCAGGGCGATATAGCCGTCCGGTATCAGCACAAACGTTTTCAACCCTGCCTTAGCTCCGTATGCTGCGGCGGACGCGCTGGTGTTGCCCGTGCTGGCGCAGATGATGGCGTTGCTGCCCTCTTCGACCGCTTTTGACACCGCCATTGTCATGCCCCTGTCCTTAAAGCTGCCTGTCGGGTTGGCCCCTTCGTATTTAAGGTAAAGCTCGGCTTTTATGCCGGCGGCTTTTGCCAGGTTGTCGGCTTTTATAAGAGGGGTATTGCCTTCATTTATCGTTATAGATGGTGTTTTTTCGCTAACCGGGAGGTAATCCCTGTATTTATTGATTAAGCCTGTGTAGCGGGCGCATTTTGTCATGATTATTTCACCTTTTTTGATACTTCCTTTATTTTATCCGAAACCAGAAGCGGGTTGATAAAAAGCGTGTCCCTGTTTTCTGTTGCTTTTCTAAGGTGTTGGAGCTGTTCGCTGTATTTTTTTATTTTTTCATAAACTGTTGAAATATAATAGTGCAGCTCGCCGTTGCCCGGATTTTCCTCAAGACCTTTTTCAAGGTATTCCAGTGCCTGTTGCGGGGTTGCGGAAATGTCAGAGAGGATTTTATAGGTTTCAATATCCCCGGGGTTAGCTTCCACCGTTTTTAAAAAATATTTGACAGCCTGCCCCACATCTCCCTGCTCATATAATATGCATCCAATGTTAAAATATGCCCAGCTGTAGCTTTTGCAGTTTTCAACAAGTTCCATGTACTCATTCATGGCCATTTGTGTGTTTCCTGTTTTTTTATATTCAAAAGCCAGGTCAAACCTTGCGTATATATCGTCGGGGTTGAGTTCCTTTGCTTTTTTGAAATGCTCTATGGCCTGCTGTGAGTCGTTATCCCTGGCATATATATAACCGAGGTTAAAATAAGCGTTGGCATCATCTTGATTTAATTCGATTGTTTTTTTATATTCTTTTATTGCCCTGTCAAATTCCCCTTTTTTATCGAGCATAAATGCTATATTATAGCGAAAATCCGGGTCCTGCGGGTTAAGTTCAGCGGCTTTTTCAAAGCATTCCAGTGCTTTATCAATATTGCCCTGTTTTTCGCAGGTTACGCCGAGGTTAAAAAAAAGCTCGGGATTATCAGGAAAAATTTTTATAAGGTCTTTGTATTCATCTTCCGCATCCGGCAAAAATCCCTCCTCAATAAGCATTTCCGCGTAAAGGACACGCATCTTAATATTATGAGGGTTTTTAGTTAATTCATTTTCAATTTCATCCAGGGACAGTTTTTGTTTTTCGCTCATGTAATATATTTTAACCCGAGTTTTTAAATAAGAGTAAAGTTTATTAACTTTAAATATTTAAAAATTTTTAAAATCTGATAAAATAAGAATATAAACATTTTTTCAACCGTATTTCGAAAGAACCTTAAATGTCAATTCGCACAACACCTAACAATAATTATTACCGGCTATAATATCAATTATGGTCGGTAAATTATTTTGTGCATATAATTTATTGGTTGCAGGTTAACAAAAATAGGAAAAACAACAATGACGCTAGATTACCAAAACATTCAGTTACAGTGCTCCGACTGCGGCTGTGAATTTGACTTTTCCCCGGAAGAGCAAGAATTTTACAGTGAAAAGGGTTATACCCAACCTAAAAGATGCGGTTCATGCCGCTCAAAAAACAGGCAGAGAAAAAACGAAAGAAGAGGAGGCAGCAGGTCTCATACAAGGTATGAAGTAATCTGTTCCGCCTGCGGCATAAACACAACTGTGCCGTTTAATCCTACTGACGACAGGCCCGTATATTGTACTGAATGTTACAGAAAAGATTAGTATAAACCTAAAAAATTGTGCAGCGAAACTTATTGTGAAATTCACAAAAATACCCCGACAAAACTAAAGTGCGTCAGTTGCAACAGGTATATATGCCCTGAGTGCATGGTTCATGCCCCGGTAGGCTTTAAATGCCCTGTTTGCTCAAAGGCAAAGCCCACACATATTGAAGAGGTTACAAAAAAACAATATGCAATCGGCGGGCTTTCAGGTTTTATTATTGGCACAGGCGCGGGATATATATGGTATAACCTTAGCATGTACGGGATAATCATAGGCCTGCTGGTTGCATATGCTGTTGGTTATTGTGTATCAAGGGCGATTACGGCTTCTATCGGTTATAAGACAGGTACTGCAATAAAAGCCCTTGCCGCTGTAATTACCTTTATAAGCATAGTTTATAACCCGATTATTATTGCGGGTTATTTGATTCAGGGGATTTTCCCCTCTATTATTTCGATAATAGGGGCTCTGTCCATATGGTGCACTTCCTGCATAATAAAACTTCTTGCCGTTGTAATTGCTGTATGGGCAGCAATAAGGCATTTCAGGATGTAATAATTTTTTATTTCCTGTTATTTTTAAGTTCATTGTAAAATATTTATGTAGAACATAAAAGAACATTAATGGCTGAAACCAGGGAGAGGTGTCCGAGCTGGCTTAAGGTGCAGTCCTGGAAAGACTGTGTACTGAAAAGTACCGCGGGTTCGAATCCCGCCCTCTCCGGTTTTAAAAAACCCCGTAATTATACGGGGTTTTTGTTCTATTATATACATGAATGAGTTTGAATTTCTGAAATTTAATTTGGGAGCAGTATAGCCGTAACTATTTGATAGAAACAGTAGCACCTGCTGCTTCGAGTTTTGACTTGATTTCTTCGGCTTCTTCTTTTTTGATGCCTTCTTTAACAGGTTTTGGCACGTTATCAACGAGTTCTTTTGCTTCTTTAAGGCCAAGGCCGGTGATAGCGCGCACTTCCTTGAGTACGTTGATTTTATTTGCGCCGACCCCGTCGAGAACCACGCTTACTTCGGAAACTTCTTCAGCTTCTGCCTCGCCGCCTGCCGCAGGGGCTCCGGCCACTGCTGCCACTGCAACTGGCGCTGCAGCTGACACGCCGAATTTTTCTTCCATTTGCTTAACTAAATCAGCTGCTTCGAGTAATGTTAAATTCTCTATCTTTTCTAATAATTCTTCTACTACTGCCATTTTTCTTTCTCCTTTTGTCTTTTTTAACTATTTTTACTAACTAATTCCTAATAAAGCTCTAATTGCTGCTAAAATACTATCTACCATGTCTTCAGGGGTACTATCCGGTCTTAGTCTTACATAGTTACGAGTACTACCCCAATATCTACCTTTAGTGCTTTGTTCATAAATAGATAGACTATCATCATCTGGAAATGCAGGTCTCTCTACAATTAATTCTTGCCCTCTTTGCCTTTCTAAATCAGCAAGCTCCCTGCCAAAACGACTTTTTCTTGGAAGCAAAATATTCTCTAGTCTTTGACCAGCCTCTTTGTATTCTTTTATAAAGAGTGGACTAACAGTCACTCCGAAGTTTGGCTTTGCACTATAGTTATTTTGCGGACCAATAATCATTTTTATGCTCCTGCCGCTTCTTTCTGTTTCCTGACTTCATCAACCGCCCTTACCAGGTTGCTCATTACTCCGTTAATAGCAAATACAAGCCCGCCGGCAGGCGAATTAAGACCGCCGAGTATCCTGGCGTAAAGCTCTTCCTTGCTCGGCAGGTTAGAGAGCTCTTTTACCTCGTCCAGGCTCAAAACCCTGCCGTCCAGAACCCCGCCTTTGATTTCGGTTTTCTTTTTCTCTTTTACGAACCTGGTGAGTACTTTAGCGGGAGATACCTGGTCTTCAAACCCGTATGCAATAGCGGAAGGGCCTGTTAAGAATTCCTCCAGCCCCTCAAATTCAGTATCTTTAAAGGCAATTTTAGCCAGTGTGTTCTTAATTACCTCAAAGTCGCCTTTTTCAGCTTGCAGCCTTCTTCTAAGGTCTGTTATTTCCTCAACGGTTAACCCTCTGTAGTCACTAACTATAGCAACTTTTGCTTTTAGGGCGGTATTTTTGATTTCCTGTATTTTTTCCTGTTTAAATGCTTTTGTCGCCAATTTTTTAGCCTCCATTAAAACTAAAAATGCCCTGCACAAAGCCACAGAACATTTTATACATCCTCGGCAGGAATTTTATTAAGAGCTGTTTTAAAACGCCCCCCTGCTGTCTGCGGCATGTTTTATTAATTTAACATGAAGATTTTTTAAGTCAAACTAAATAATAAGAAATTTAACTCGATAGCATTATATCAAGTACTTTATCAGGTAAAAATCTCATTAAGTTTAAAAAAAACGCATCCCTGCCCACTAAATACCTTGTCCTCGGGTTTTTGTCGGTAAGTGCCCTTAGTATAGCCTTTGTAACGCGCTCCGGCGGGATGGCCGTTTTATCCACCCTTTTTCTGGTCCTCTCAATTAAAGGCTCGCAGTAATCCCCGTAATACTTCCGGGCCTCGGGGCTCATTTCACGCATGGTTTCATTAAAGAGCTCCAAAGACCTTTCCCAGATAGGCGTTTTTATAATCCCGGGCCCTATAATGCTTACCGGAATACCCCAGTGCCTTAATTCCCTTCTTAAGCTGCCGGAAATTGCCTCAAAGGCATGCTTTGAAGCGCAATAAGCACCCTTAAAAGGAAATGCGCTGAACCCGGCAATTGAGCTGATATTTACAATCCTGCCTTTTGCCTGCCTGATTAAGGGCAGGAACGCCTGGATAACCGTTACCTGGCCTATCACATTGGTTTCAAGCTGGAGTCTCAGCTTTTCGAGCGGAAGAAATTCCACGGGCCCGGCAACCGCAATCCCGGCATTGTTTACGAGCCCGTAGAGCCCGCTTTCCTGAACCGTTTCAGATATTCTTAAAAAAGACTCCCCGACCAATGCGCTGTCATTAACGTCAATAAACACGGGAATTATGTTTTCCCCCTCTAAATCCCCGGCATCCCGCTCTTTCCTCACTCCCGCAAATACCGTAAAACCCCTGTCCGCCAGCATCAGGGCGGATGTTTTGCCAATACCCGATGATGCGCCGGTTATAAGGATATATCTTTTTTTTCTTTGCATTTTTCCTTTTTTTCAAGGGAATTAATCAGTTTCCGCAACTTTTCGGCGGCTGTTTTGACGGATTCGTTAAATTCTTTTATGTAGCCGGTTTCCCTGTCTTTAGCTTCGGCCAGTTTAGCGTTGAGTTTTTTTACGTCCCGGTTGAAATTCTCCAGTTTTTTGCTCTCTATAAAATCCGCGACTTTTTC
>JANQGS010000222.1 GCA_028277195.1 Candidatus Gastranaerophilales bacterium | reverse complement strand
CTGGGGTTGGGTGGGCGGGAAATTTGAGAAAAATTTTTATTTTAAGGCACCTAGGTTGTTACTATGTTCCTCTTTTATTAAAAAATGTTAAAAAAATTTTTTTATTATACTGCTCCCAAATTAAATTTCAGATTTTGACAGTCAATGCCTGGAGCAGTATAGGCGAAGCGGGAGTGATGAATTTTAGAAAATCCGGCTTTGCCGGTTTTCAAAAATTCAAACTCATTCATGTATATTAAGCATGCTTTGTTTTCATTCGATATTTATGTTATATAATTCAGGGTAAAGAAGGAGAAAGAACTTGCCAAACATTAAATCAGCAAAAAAACGGGTTAACATAGAAGAGAGAAACAGGCTTCGCAATACAGCCAGGAAATCAGCCTTGAAAACAGCTGTTAAAAAGGTATTTGAGTTAATAAAAAACAACGAGGAACCTGATAAAGTAAAAGAAGCGGTAAATAAAGCATATAGCGTAATAGACAAGGCCGTTTCAAAAGGTGTAATCCATAAAAACACTGCGGCACGCAGGAAATCAAGACTTTTAAGACACGTTAACAAGGGCACTATACCTGCCTGATTAGATGAAATTTCATAAAAAAAACTTAAGCAGCGCTATAATACTGGCTATCTTTAGCTTTATAATCCTTTGGCCTGCTTACTTTTTTTGTGCCGGGCTGGCGGTAAAACCCGTCTATGACTTCATTATAAAGGTAACCGCACCTGTTAAAACTTCTGATGATGTTGTTATAGTAACTATTGACGACCAGTCTATAAGCAAAATAGGCAGATGGCCCTGGAAAAGGACTTATTATGCCGATATTTTTGAATACCTTGAAAACACGGCAGGCGCAAGGGTTATAGCGTTTGACTCGGTTATTGTGTCCCGGGGAAACGACCCTGAGGATGACGAGGAGTTTTTTAAAAGGGTTTCAGCCCTGGATTCAGTTATTCCCGGGGTGTTTTTCAGCAAAAAAAGCTCTTTTTTTTACAATGAAAACCTGGACGAATTACATAACTCTTTCCGCGGTAAGTTTTCCGTTAACGTAAAAGACAACAGGCCCGAACATTTAAAACAAAATATTCAATACAAAAGCTGCTCATATTCGGTTAAAGAGCTGGCGGAAAGCGTGGAAAAAACAGGCTCAGTGCTTTCCCACCCCGACAATGACGGGATAATAAGAAAAGCCGAGCATTTATTTTATTATAAGGGAGATTACTATCCCTCACTTGCCCTGGCAGTGTTCAATGAGCTCTATCCCGGCACGGGAATTGAAATAGACAGGCATTCCCTTAAAATCAACGATTTTTCCGTTCCGATTGAGGACGGGCGGTTCAGTTATATAAAATGGTACAGGAAAAAACCTTTTAAAACCTTCAGCGCCTGGAAAATCATCGAAAATAACGGAATATCCCCGTCTGATTTTAAGGACAAAATAGTTGTCGTAGGCACTACCTCAACCGCGCTTAAGGACATAAAATCAACCCCGCTAAAGGTTGATTACCCCGGGGTTTACATACAGGCAACACTTATTGAGAACCTGTTAAACCGGGATTTTATGGTAAAACCCTCAAAGTTGCACGAGGCCCTGGTATTATTAACTGTTTTAGCGGTGAGTTTTTTCGCTGTATTCTTCCTGCCGCCCCTTTTCAGTTCTATTTCGCTGTTCCTGCTGGGTTTGGGGTATTTTTACGTGTGCATGTTTTTTGCATACCCCAATAACCTTGCGCTCGACCCTGTTACGCCTGTTGTGTTTATTATTTGCGTAATGCTTCTGGGCTACGGTTATGAGTATTTTATTGAGGACGAGAAAAAAGCAAAAACCAGGCAACTTATTGCAAAATATGTTTCAAAAGACATAATGGAGACCATACTGGCTGATATTGACGGGACAAAACTCGGGGGCAAACGCGCTGAAATCACTGTTTTATTTGTTGATATAAGGAATTTTACCCGTATTTCCGAAACATTGCCCCCGGAAAAAGTGAGTGAGCTTTTAAATAATTACTTTAGCCATATCATTCCCATAATTTTTAAGTACCGGGGCACTGTAAACAAATTTGTAGGCGATGCCCTCCTGGTAATCTTCGGAGCGCCGGTTGAAAACCCGAACCACCCGGAGCTGGCTGTTAATTGCGCATTGGAAATCCTGGATAAAGCGCGCGAGCTGGATAGTATTACGATTGGAATAGGAATAAGCTCAGGAGAGGCTTTTGTCGGGAATATCGGGTCTGACGAGAGGTTTGAATACACTGCAATAGGCAATACCGTAAACGTCGCAAGCCGTCTTGAGTCGTTTAACAAGCTCTATAAGACCTCTGCCCTGATAAGCGAGAGCACGTATGAGCGTGTAAAAGAGATTGTTGAGGCTCAGGAGATTGATTCTGTTTGCGTTACGCAGAACTCAGAGCCTATAAGGATTTTTGAGCTTAAGGGGGTAAGAGGATAGCAGGTGTGAATCGCTAACCATACATTTTTATAATCGCGTCATTCACGAGGTGGCTAACGCTCACATCCTCTTCTTTTGCCTTTTTTATAAGTTTTAAATGCATTGACTTTGATGTGCGAATGTTTAATTTTCCCGAGCAGGACTCCTCATCAATTAACCCGGGCTCGACCCCGTCTTCCAGCATCCCTTCAAGGTGCAACTCCAGGGCTTCCTTAATCATTTTTTGAGCCTCTTCAAGGGTTTTTCCGCCGGAATAACAGGATAGGCCCTTTACCCTGGCGGTATAACCTCCTTCCGGAGATGTTTCAAATTCAAATTCCCACGGAAGATTCATATAATAATCCAAATTTTTTAATTCCTTACTTTTCTTTTTCATAATATGTCTCCCATGCCTTTAGTACATCTTTAACAGCACCTTTGCTAACAGGTTGATGTTTAGAAATGGTTATATGGTTTTTACCGTTTTTACTAAATTGATGATGAGAACCTTTAACCCTTTTAAGCTCATAGCCCAGGGCAAAAAGCACCTTTTCGCAGTCTTTATAAGTATGGCCTGCCAGAGTATTTTTCATTTTTATTATTATTTTATCAATATTACCCATATTGTCATTATATACCAGCACAAATATTTGTCAACCTATATGAACACAATCTCAATTTAAACCCCTCTCCACCTTAGCATAAATCAATACCCCATGCTGTTATAATCCAGTTTTTCCAGAATCCTGCGGGAAAGCTCACTGTCACCTAATTTCCGGGCGGCTTGCAGTGATTTTTTATAGAGTTTTTCCGCTTTTTCCGGGACATTATTCCTGCTCATAATATCTGCCGTGTTCATATAATTTATTGAATAACCCTCAAGATTACCTGCTTTCAGGTCGCATTGCACTGATTTTTTGTAATATTTAAGAGCTTTTTGGTCGTTTCCGCTGTCTTTAAACACACCTGCAATGTTGCTGAACAGAAAACCCCTTCCTTCCGTATCATTTGTCTCCCTTGCAAGGGACAGCCCGGTATGGTAATGCTCAATAGCCTGCCTGTACTGCCTTACAGAAGAAAAAAGATTGCCTATATCATTTAATGTAAGGGTTTGACCTTTTAAATTTTCCGCCTCGCCGTCAAATGACAGGGCTTCGTAATAGTGAGAAAGCGCCAAATCAGTTTTTCCGAACTCATCATAGATTGACGCCATATTATAATGAGACAGGGCATGGATTTTATGGCTGCCTGTTTCCCCGGACAGCCGTGAGGCAAGGTTATAGTGCTCAAGAGCCCTGGGGTAATCCCTTTTTATGTCATATATATAGGCTTTATCCAGGTATATTTTGGTTTCAGTCACTTTATCCCCGGCGTTTTTCACCTCAGGGAGCAGTTTATCATAAGTTACAAGGGCTTTTCTTAACTTTCCCGAGTCTGCTAATCTTTCAGCTTTACGGTATAGAGCGTTAATTTCAGGATTTTGTCTTTCAAGGACCGGCAAAGGGGGTACTGTTTGTTCCAGGGGTTTTTCCTGTTGTACTTTTTCCGGTTTTTCAGCCTTATAGTTTATATTCTGGAGCAGGATAGCGTCTATCCAGTCTGTCACTACTTTTGAAGGTTTTTTAAGCGTTTCGGTTATGTATTCATCGAGTATGCCGGCTGCATTTTTCAGGTTGGACTTAATTAAACCGGGAGAGGGATTTGCTTTTGCGGCCTGGATATCTGCGAGCTTAATATAAGAGCGGACTTCCTCGTTAATCTCTTGCGGAGCGCCAATAGCGGCAAGGGTTTTATGAAAATCCTCGAAAACATTTCCTATATTTACATTTTTTTGCGGGTAATACTCAATACCCTCGCGCTTTTTAGAGGGTTTTTGCTCGTTCAGGTCACCGTTATCAGCAGGATTTTCAGTGCCCTGAGCATTGGGCGCGGGGGTGTCCGCAGGTTTTTTAACTGCCGCCTGCGGGTTGTACGGGTAAATATTAACAGGGTAAATGCTGTTAAAGTTCGTTTTAATCGCCTTCCTTCTGTCTTAAATTCTCCCTTAATACGGGTTATCGGCTGAAAAGCCCGTATTCTTCTACACTAAAGGGAGGATATTTAAGATTTTAATGAGGATTTTTATTTAGTCATTAAAGTAACTGCCGCATTTCGAGAAGATGGAAAATAGTTAGTTTTAATATATAATTCTCCTGTAGAAACATTGAATAAGGAGCAATTAACTTGAAAGAACAATACATTCCCCAGGAAATAGAAAAAAAATGGCAGAAAACCTGGGAAGAAAAGGGGGTCTATACAACGCCCGACAACTCGCAAAAACCCAAATACTACGCCCTGTCAATGTTTCCATACCCCTCAGGCCGCCTGCATATGGGTCATGTCAGGAATTACACCATAACCGACGTGATTGCCCGCTTTAAAAAAATGAACGGTTATAACGTGTTGCACCCCATGGGCTGGGACAGCTTTGGCCTGCCCGCTGAAAACGCGGCGATACAGTCCGGCAAACACCCGGCGGAATGGACTTTTGCCAACATAGACTATATGAGGGACCAGTTAAAACAGCTTGGCCTGGCCTATGACTGGGGCAGGGAAATTGCGACCTGTAAGGAGGATTATTATAAATGGACACAATGGCTGTTTCTGGAGTTTTATAAAGCAGGGCTGGCTTATAAAAAGGAATCCCCGGTTAACTGGTGTGAAAAATGTGCTACAGTGCTGGCAAACGAGCAGGTCATAGACGGCTCATGCTGGCGCTGTGACGAGGAGGTCACGAAAAAGAAACTCTCGCAATGGTTCTTAAAAATAACAGACTACGCGGAGGAGCTTTTACAGGATTTGGACAAGCTAAAAGGCTGGCCCGAAAAAGTTAAAACAATGCAGAAAAACTGGATAGGCAAGTCCCACGGTGCTGTATTGAAATTTAAAGTTGCGGAAATAAATGACATGGAGATACCGGTATTCACAACAAGGCCGGATACAGTGTTTGGGGTGACTTTTATGGCTGTTTCCCCGGAATATCCCGGCATAGAAAAGTTAATTGCCCCTGAAAATAAACAAAAAGCCTGTGAATACATAGAAAACGCCAAAAAAATGAGCGAAATGGAGCGGGCCTCAACCGACAGGCCCAAAACCGGCGTCCCGCTGGGTACACACGTTATAAACCCCTTTAACGGAGAACGAGTTCCAATATGGACAGGGGACTATGTGCTCACTGAGTACGGAACAGGAGCAGTAATGGGTGTTCCGGCCCATGACACAAGGGATTTTGCGTTTGCAAAAAAATTCGGCCTGCCAATTGTACAGGTCATAAAAAAACACGATGAACCGCTGGCAGAAGCCTATACCGAAGCGGGTACAATGGTGAACTCAGGCCGGTTTAACGGCCTTGGTAATGAAACGGGCAAACAGGAAATCACAAAATGGGCTGAGCAGAATAATGCCGGCTATCACCGGGTGCAATACAGGCTGCGTGACTGGTTAATCAGCAGGCAGCGCTACTGGGGCGCTCCAATCCCGGTTATTTATTGCGAAGAATGCGGAATAATACCTGATGAAAACCTTCCCGTAAGGTTGCCCGAGGACGTAGACTTTAAGGCCCGGGGCAAGTCACCTGTTGCAACGTCTAAAACCTTTGTACATACCGCCTGCCCGGCCTGCGGCAAGGATGCGAGGCGTGAAACCGACACAATGGACACTTTTATCTGCAGCAGCTGGTATTATTTACGCTATATTGACCCTAAAAATGACGAAAAGGTTTTTGATTCAGACCTGGTCAATAAATGGATGAGCGTTGACCAGTATGTGGGCGGAATTGAGCATGCCATTTTGCATCTTTTGTATTCAAGGTTTTTCGTTAAATTCCTCAGGGACAGGGGTTTATTAGGCTTTGACGAGCCGTTTGAAAACCTGTTAACCCAGGGTATGGTGCTAAAAGACGGCTCTAAAATGAGTAAGTCCAAAGGCAACACGGTTGACCCGGATGAAATTTTTGAAAATTACGGAGCAGACACAGCAAGGCTCTTTATCCTCAGCGATTCGCCTCCGGAGAGGGATTTTGACTGGACTGATGCCGGGGCAGAGGGGTGTTATAAGTTTCTCAACAGGGTGTGGCGGCTGGTTTATAAATGTCATGCCGAACTTGATTCAGCATCTCTTGAGATTCCGGGGCAAGCCCGGAATGACAACCCTCTTACCAGAAAAACCCACATGATAATCAAGGGGATAACAGAGGATATAAGCGATGAATTCCGGTTCAATACCGCAATAAGTAAGTACCGTGAGTTTGTGAACAGTATTTATGATTATTTAAAAAGTCCCGAGATAGACAGGGCTGTCTTAAGCCAGGCAATATTCACGCTGGTAAGGGTAATGTCGCCTGTAACGCCGCATTTATCCGAGGAAATCTGGAGTGAGTTCGGAGGGGAATTTTCAATCCACGAGCAACCCTGGCCCGGGTATGACGAAGAGCTTGCAAAAGCTGAAAATGTAACCATTGCCATACAGGTTAACGGTAAATTGCGCGATACGGTTGAGATGCCCTTAAATACCCCAAAAGAAGACGTTGAAGCATCAGCGCTTTCCAGGGAAAAAATTAAAGGCTACACCCGGGACAAACAGGTCGTAAAGGTTATTGTCGTGCCTAACCGCCTGGTGAACGTGGTAGTAAAGGGTTAATCCGGTTAAGCGCCGGGATAAAGCGGGTATTTAGCGCAGAGTTCGATTGATTTTTGCTTTAAGCCGATGAGTTTTTGCTCGTCCTCGGGGTTTTTAATGACCTCTGCTATTATTTCACCGACTGCTTTCATGTCCTCGGCTTTGAAGCCCCTTGTGGTGACCGCCGGAGTGCCCAGCCTTACGCCGCTTGTCACAAACGGGCTCTGCGGGTCGTTGGGCACGGTGTTCTTGTTGGCTGTTATATTTACTTTTTCAAGGGTATTGCTTATATCTTTTCCTGTTTGGTTAAACTTCCTGAGGTCTATAATCATTAAATGGTTGTCAGTGCCCCCGCTTACCAGCTCAATACCTTTATTGACCAGCGTTTTAGCCAGGGTCCCGGCGTTTTTAACCACATTTTCCGAGTATTGTTTAAACTCGGGCTGGAGGGCTTCCTTAAACGCCACTGCCTTTGCCGCAATTATATGTTCCAGGGGCCCGCCCTGTATGCCGGGGAATACGGCCTTGTCTATGCCCCGGGCATGCTCGGCTGAGCACATTACAACCCCGCCGCGAGGCCCTCTAAGGGTTTTGTGCGTGGTTGTGGTTATAAAATCAGCATAGCCGGTCGGCGAGG
>JANQGS010000143.1 GCA_028277195.1 Candidatus Gastranaerophilales bacterium | reverse complement strand
TCTATATAGAAATTATTAAAGGGCGAAGCCCTTTAATCTCCTCCAGGGCGGGCGGGTGGGGATTTTGAATAAATTTACGGTTAATTAGCAACTCAGGTTCATTTTGGTATAATATCTATAAAAAGCCTTAAAAGAAACCTGGTTTTACCTAAATTGCAAAAAAATGCGGGCCGGTGTTTAAAACAGGTTAACAAGCACCTGAAAATCTTCCTGAAAGGCGGGTCTTTCCTGTTCCTGTAAAAATAGGAAACCGCGAGCGCATAGTAAATTGCGGCCAGTGCCCCGGATTTAAGGTAAACCTTATCGGGGTTGTTTTTGAAAAACTTGTTTACTACCTGTAAGTTTACATTTTCAATGTCTTCAAGGTTCAGGGAGCCGGTAATGCTTGTCTTTGGCTTAAACCTGCTGACCAGTACCCTGTTTAGGCAGTAAAAATTAGCTTTTGTCGCCAGCCTCAACCATAAATCCCAGTCCTCGGAGGAAAAAAAGCCCGTGTCAAAATAACCCGCATCATCAAGAACGGACTTTTTTATCAACGTTGTACTCGGATAAGGCACGGTATTGGAAAAATCCAGGAGCAAGTTTTCAATGAGCCTGTTATGCTCGAAATTGCGGAAAGTTTTTACCTGTGTTTTATCGCTGCCCTCAAATCTCAGGGAAAAGGCGGAAAACACCAGGCAAATACCGGGTTTTTCCCGGAAAACATCCAGCTGGTACTCAAGTTTTTGAGGAAGCCATAAATCATCAGCATCCAAAAACGCCACAAAATCACCCTTTGCGTTTTTTAAGCCAAGGTTTCTGGCAGCGGACGGCCCGGCATTTTCCCGGTAAAAATATTTGATTCTATCATCCTCAAATCCCTCAACAACCTGTTTTGTATTATCGGTTGAACCGTCGTCAATGATAAGTATTTCAAATGCCTGGTACGTCTGCAGCAGCACTGAGTTTACGGCTGAAGATATAAATTTTGCGGAGTTATAGGTTGGTATTATAACCGAGACTAACATTTGGCTTACTCCCGGAGTTTAAACGAAAAAACCGAAAGAGTATTGGCGGGAAGCGTAACGTCATAACCCGAAGAAGCCTCGCCAAGCACCTTAATGCCGTTTTCAAGTATATTTAACTGCGCTATTTCAGGGGGATTTGAGCTGGAAGTCCCCGTTTTTAAGGGTGTAAATCCCTCCGGGACGTTAATCCCGAGAGAACTGTTCCCAACGTAGGCCGGGTGTTTAAACCCGTCAAAATTTAATTTTACCTTTTTGCTTTTTTCCTTGTTAAGGAGTATCACTTTTATAATATTCCCGTCCCTGGCCGCAACGGCGTACGCGCCCGGGGCATCAAAATTGGTTTTAAGCACGGAGCCCTTTATGTTTTCATTAAGCAGTTTTATAACGCCGGCAACGGGGTACCTGACAATAGGATAAGAGGAATTGTACGCATAATGCAATACCCCGAAACCCTTATTGGAATAAACATTATTAATAATAAAATAATGGTGGAAAAGGTTAAAATAATCCATGTGATAGCATAAAGGGGAATTTGCGCAGTTAAGCATCAGGTGTGCATTACCGATAGCGCCTATCCAGCTATGGCAGTACAGGCTGTCAAAATAAGACGCGTTAAACTCATTTACAAAAATAACCGCCCTGCCTAAATTTGCCTCATCAAGGATTGTTTTATGAAAGTCCAGCCTTTTGCTGACGTCCAGCTTCGGGTTATAGAGGGCATTATCCCTGAAAGCGCCGAAGGACGAGTCTTTTCCGGAGTCACCGTATACGTAAAAGTGGTTCGTTACCGCAAATATAAAGTTATTGTATTCTTGCAGGCTCGCGTTGTTAGAAACAGCCCTGCTCCATTCATTTATATGCCGGGCTTTTTTAACGGGGTTTGCCGCTCCCGTGCGGATTATTCTGACTGACGGGTCAACTTTAATAATTTCCTTAATATAACGGGCAGCCAGCTCCCCGTATTCATTGCCGGTATATATGGAATTTAGCGGAGCGCTGCCCATTTCCTCATTGCCCAGTTCCCAGTATGCTATAACATCGGAATAATTGTTTTTTTTAGCCCATTTAACCTGTTGTGCCGCATATTTGGCCGCTTTATCAACGAGCTGCCAGTTAACCTTGCCTGTTTTGCGTATTCTTTTGCCTGATATACCCCTTTGATACTCTTTTAACGGTACTATGGCGTTTTTTTCCCTGTCAAAGTACGTATGGGTGTTTAACTGTATGGTGGCTTTTATTCCCGCTTTTTTACAAAAATCAAGGAACTCGCCAAATGTAATCCTGTCGTTTTTTTTAATGGAATTCCTGTATAAAATTTTGGGATTTTGTTTTTTTAACTGCTTTAGATACCGAAAAACCCGCTCATTCGGCACATCCCAGAAATAATAAGCTACATTTTCCCCGCCGGGGTAGCGGATTGTATCAATATTCAGGTCCTTCAGGGTTTTTATAAACGCATTAAAATGGCCGGGGTTGGAAAAGAGCCTGCTGTTAAGCTCAGTGTCTCCCTGCCAGTTAACCCCGATAAAACTGTGCTCAGGGCTTATTTTTTTAATTTCCCTATTAAAAACCGTTACTGGCGTTAAGTCGTCTTCGCTCTTTCCCCGGGGTTTAAGCAGGATAAACATTATAAAAAAACATATAAAAAACAATAATATTTTTTTCATACTTTATATTATATTATAAAAAATGGCAGCTTTTTGAGAGAGGTCTGTATTGGACAAAAAAGACTTTAAAAACCTCGCATTATCCTCAGTTTCCAGGTTTTCATACCAGCTTGCCCTGGTTGCGGTACTGTTTTTCCTCACCCCGCTTATGATTAAGACACTGGGTGATTACAGGTACGGTATCTGGGCACTGGTGAATATCTTTGCGAATTACTGCGGATATGCGGAGCTGGGCATAACCAGTGCCGTACAGAGATACCTGGCGGTTGCCGTGGGCAATAACGACAGGGAAGAGTTCAATAATATATGCAATAACGGGTTTTTTCTCAATATAATTATTGCGGTAATCATAACAATAATAAGCATTATTACTGCTGTTACAATGAATTTGCTCGAAATTAAGGATTATTCCCTTATTTCGATTCTTGTCATGATTATGGGGGGCAACCTGGGTCTGACCTTTCTTTTTAAATCCTTTTTTTCCGTTATTTCGGCGCATATAAGGTTTGATATAATCTCCTCCGTCCAGCTTTTCCAGCTTATTTTAAATTCCGCTTTGGTTGCAATGCTGCTGCTGAATAATTTCGGGCTTGTTGAAATCAGCCTTTGTACGCTTTTTACAACATTTTTCGCGAATTTATTATATTTCTACTTTTCCATGAGGCTGGCAAAATTCAACTTACTCCAATTTCAATTAATTAATAAAAACACAATTAAAAAACTCCTGGGATACAGCGGAAAGAGTTTTTCCATACAGGTTGCGGAGATACTGAGGTTTAAAACGGACGAGCTTATTACAGCCGTATTTATCTCAGTCAGCCTGGTAACCCCCTATTCCGTTGCCAATAAGTTAAACAGGACAGCTAACACTTTTAACCTGTCATTTATCGGGGTGCTTAACCCTTTTTTCTCCAGGTATGTTGATAATAAACCAGAGCAATACAGGGTCAGGCTGTTTTTTCTTGTATCAAAAGTTGTTATAGCCATGTCCTGTTTTATTTTTTTCAGTTTCCTGCTGGTCGGTTTTCCTTTTTTGGGAATTTGGCTGGGAGATAACTATACTCAGGCATATTTGCCAATGATAATACTGGCTTTCAGTTATTTTGCGGGTTTTAGCCAGGCTGCGGGAGTGCAGTATATGTTTTCCACAAACACGCACCAGCATTTTGCATATTTGTCCATTTTTGAAGGCATTGTCAATATTATTTGCAGTATTATTTTTGTCGTGGTCTTTAAACTCGGGATTGTCGGGGTTGCACTCGGCACTTTAGCCCCCGTTTTATTGACAAAGACCTATTTCCAGCCCAGGATAGCCAGTAAGATACTGAATATCAGGCTAACGGAATATTATTCCTTTTTTATTATCAATTTATTAAAGGGTTTATTGCTGTATATAATAGCCGGAAGCCTTATTTTACAGGCACAGCCTGATAGTTATACCGAGATTTTCCTGTCTGTATTCGGGTTGGGGTTAGTAGCGGCAGTGCATTTTGTATTAATGCTCGGGCAGGAGGTTAAAGCGCCTTTTGAGAAGTTCTCAAGTATATTCAGGGACTCATAATTTCTCGTGCAGTTTTCCTGGAAAGAGTACCTGTAAGAAATAACACAGCGATTATTCGGGCATAGCACTGTTTTTGGGAATAACAGGCTGTCTATTTTCCCTCTCGGGGCTTTGAAAAAATCCAGCCTGTTCCCGGGAAAACAGCTGTTATAAATACTCCCGTCAGGCATAATACTGAAGCCTATTTGCGGGAACTTGCATAATTGCTTGTTTTTCAGGCTTACAAGATGGCATTTGTTTCTTATATCAAATTCATTTAAATGGTTTTTGTATATAGATGCTTCATTCCTGGCTGTTTCCGGGCTCGAGTAATTTTGATAAACATTGGGTGATACCGAAATATTAATTTCCGCGAATTTATCCCTCACTTCAACATAGCGCTCTCTTTGCCCGGGAGCCATTACAAAATCCACCAGCGCTTAAAGCCGTTGTCAATAATTCTTTGAACCTTATTAAAGCACTCTTCAAGCCCTGCATACTCGGGATGAAAACTCACAAAAAGACGTATTTTTTCCTTGTTTACATCTTCATAAAATTCCGGGGCAAAAGACCCGTTAGTGTCTATTTTTATATTATCAACCTCTTCCGTTTCACAGAGGGATTTTAATACATAATGAAAATTTTTCCTGTCCAGGAACGGTTCGCCCCCGGTTAAGGATAAAACTGCTTTTCTGCCCTCAGCAATTTTTTGGATATTTTCTACCCATTTTTTTGCCGGGTAATTGTCAAAACAGTGGTTTGATATTTGTTTTCCCAGGATTTTATTTATTATTCTTGTAATTCTTTTCCTTGGAATATACTTTGAGTGCCTTCCATGTTCAGGCTGAAAACAGTAAGAGCACCTGTAATTGCACCATAGGGTCGTTAACCAGTCTATAATTACAGTTCTCTTCCTGAGCGGTTCGTTAAAGTTCCAGGCATGCCTGTTTTCCATGTATTATAAAGTAACATAAAAAGGAAATATTTATGAGTGAGAATAAATTTATCCTGACCGGCAACGCATCTTACGAAAATAAGGGATGTGAAGCCATAATAAGGGGAACAGTAAAAATCCTCGATGGTGTTTTTGGTGGTAATAACAGCTATATTGCCGAAAGCCGCTTTCTCTCGGATAAAATTTACAAGGCCCAGGCAGCCGGTGAATACGATGAAAGAATAAAACACGTCCCGTTTACGTATAAAAGAAGGACTTTTAAGGAAAAACTATCCCTGGCGGCTGTTATGGATAAAATATCCCATGATTTAAACCTGTATGGAAAGTTTGAGGATTTAGAGCGCAAGAAAAGGACGCATAAAAACATATTGAATGACCTGCCCGACTGCACCGCAGTCCTGTGTGCAGGAGGCGACAACTATTCCCTTGATTATGGACTCCCAAGATATTTTACGGATACGGATGATGTTGTTTTAAGCCATAAAAAGCCCTGCATAATCTGGGGCGCGTCAGTAGGGCCTTTCAGGGAAAATCCCCTATACGAAAAGTTCATGGCCGGGCACTTAAAAAAGGTTACGGCTATTTTTGCGAGGGAAGACGTAACCATTGAATACCTGGACAGTATCGGGGTGAATAAGAACGTTTACAGGGTTTCTGACCCTGCCTTTCTTATGGAGCCGGTAAAGCCGGATGATTTTGACTCTTTAGAAGGGGTAAAAAACGGCATCGGGATAAACTTAAGCCCTTTAATGGCAAAATACTGGGCTAACGGTGATTTGGCCAAGTGGAAAGAGTTTTGTATCGGGCTGGTTAAAGAGGTAAAAGACAAATTTAACCTGCCGGTCTGTCTTATTCCCCATGTTGTACACGAAAACAATAATAATGACTATGTTTTTCTCAAATCCGTAAAGGAAAATATCGCTAATTCCGATGAATGGCTGTTTTTGCTGTCTCCCGGGTACACCGCAGCTGAAACAAAATACATAATAGGCAGCCTTAAGTGTTTTATCGGTGCGAGAACTCACTCTGCAATAGCCGCTTTTTCGGGCTTTGTGCCCACGATTAGCCTGGCTTACAGCATAAAGGCAATGGGTATAAACAAAGAAGTTTACGGTGACCTGTCATATTGTGTTTCTCCGGGGGAAAACGCAAATACAGGCTATATCTGCGGCTTACTGGGGGATTTGGTAAATAATCGCGAGGATATTTCCCTGAAAATGCGCGATAATTATCAGGGTATCAGGCAGAGGGCCGAATTTGCCGGTTATAAGCTAAGGGAAATTATTTCTTGATTAATATAACAACCTAGGTGCCTTAAAATAAAAAATTTTCTCAAATTTCCCGCCCACCCAACCCCAGTGGTGGTTAAGGGGAGCGAAGCCTGCGAAATGCGGACAGCGCCGCCTGCTTCGCTCCCCTTAACCACCACTGGGGTTGGGTGGGCGGGAAATTTGAGAAAATTTTTTATTTTAAGGCACCTAG
>JANQGS010000134.1 GCA_028277195.1 Candidatus Gastranaerophilales bacterium | reverse complement strand
GGATTCTGTTTTCCACGTATTTATTGAGGAATTTATCCTCAGCGTCGTCACGGCTATAACCGAATGTCATCTGGGTAAGGTCGTTTGTGCCGAAGCTGAAGAACTCCGCGTATTCCGCAACTTTATCAGCGGTCAGGGCCGCTCTTGGGATTTCAATCATTGTACCGAACTGGTACTCGATTTCCACGCCTTTTTCGTTCATTACCTGCTGGGCAACTTCTTCAAGCTGTTGCCTTACGGTCTTGAGCTCGTTTACGTGGCCGATAAGAGGTATCATAACCTCGGGTTTTACTTCCATACCCTCTGATTTTAAATCACATGCAGCCTCAAATATAGCTCTTACCTGCATTTCATTGATTTCAGGATAGGTAAGGCCGAGCCTGCAACCTCTTAAGCCCATCATAGGGTTGGCTTCCGATAGGTTCAGCACTGTCTGGAGCAATTTTTCCTTTTCCGAGGCATCCTGGCCCTTAGCTTTTAATGTTGCCACCTCTGCCACCAGCTCCTCTTTATTGGGCAGGAACTCGTGTAAAGGAGGGTCAAGCAGGCGGATTGTCATTGGGTAGCCCTTAAGCGCCCTGAACATTCCTTTAAAGTCCTGGTACTGCATAGGGAGCAGTTTTGCAAGCGCCTGTTTCCTTGCCTCTTCCGTTCCTGAGATAATCATTTGCTGGACAACAGGCAGCCTGTCCTGTTCCATAAACATATGCTCCGTCCGGCAAAGGCCAATGCCCTGCGCGCCGAGTTCATACGCTTTTTCAGTATCCTGGGGAGTGTCGGCATTGGCTCTTACGGTCAATGTCCTGATTTCATCGGCCCAGCTCAATATTTTTTCAAAGTCACCGCCCATTTTCGGCTCAACCGTTTTAATGCTTCCGTCGATAACCTCACCTGTTGAGCCGTCTAGCGAGATAATGTCGCCTTTTTTATAGATTGAGCCGTCCGGGGCCGTTAATGTTTCCCTTTCAAGGTCAATCGCTACAGTTTCGCACCCTGCAACGCATGGCTTGCCCATGCCTCTTGCAACAACAGCAGCGTGGCTTGTCATGCCGCCTCTTGACGTCAGCACGCCCTGTGCGGGGATCATTCCGTGGATGTCGTCCGGGCAGGTCTCAATCCTTGTGAGGATAACCTTTTCGCCTGCCTGTGCCCTTTCCTCCGCTTCTGTCGGGTCAAAGACTATTTTACCCACGGCAGCCCCGGGAGAGGCGTTTAAACCTTTTGCAACAACCTTTGCCGACTTTTTGGCCTCAGGGTCAAAGCTGGGCAGGAGTAACTGGTATAATTGCGATGCATCTACAAGCTGGATAGCTCTTTCTTTTGTTATAATTCCCTCTGTTTCCATATCCACGGCAATTTTAATGGCTGCCTGGGTTGTTCTCTTGCCGTTGCGGGTCTGGAGGATGTATAGCTTACCCTTTTCAATGGTAAATTCCATATCCTGTATGTCTTTATAGTGGCGCTCGAGTTTTTGCGCGATTTCAACGTACTGGTTGTACAGCTCGGGCATTTCTTCCTTGAGCTCTGAGATTGGCTTTGGTGTCCTGATGCCTGCTACAACGTCTTCTCCCTGTGCGTTTGTCAGGTATTCTCCGTAGAATACGTTTTCCCCGGTGCTGGGGTTGCGGGTGAATGACACGCCTGTTGCGGAGTCGTCGCCCATGTTTCCGAACACCATTGTCTGGACGTTTACTGCTGTCCCGTACCTGTGGTCAATTTTGTAGTGGTTTCTGTAAGCGACAGCCCTTGGTATATTCCAGGACTTGAACACCGCTTCGATGGCCAATTCAAGCTGTGCGTAAGGGTCTTGCGGGAATTCAATGCCTGCTTGCTCTTTGATAATATTTTTATAAATAGGGATAAGTTTTTTAAACCCTTCCACGCTTACTTCTGTGTCTGTTTTTACGTTTTCCCGGTTTTTAACTATATCGAGTTCCTTTTCAAAGAGTTGCCTGTCTATGTGCAGGGCAACGCTTCCGAACATTGTTAAGAACCTGCGGTAGCTGTCGTATGCGAACCTTTCGTTGTTTGTAAGGCTTAAGATGCCTTTAATTGTTTCATCGTTTAAGCCCAGGTTAAGTATGGTTTCCATCATACCGGGCATGCTGAGCCTCGCGCCCGAGCGGACGGAGACCAGGAGGGGGTTGGAAGCGTCGCCGAATTTCTTGCCTGTTTCCCTTTCCAAATCAGTCAAAGCCGTTTTTACATCGTCCATAAGTCCTGCGGGCATTGCATTTCCGTTATCAATGTATTCCATGCAGGTTTCGGTTGTTATTGTCAACCCTGGAGGGACGGGCAGTCCTGCCCTGGTCATTTCCGCAAGGTTTGCGCCCTTGCCCCCGAGCAGGTTTTTCATCCCTGCATCGCCTTCTTTAAATAAATAAACACGCTTTTGTGTCATATGGTCTACCTCTTTCTTTTTTTAACAATTTAAGATAACTCCTGTTTTATAACACAAAGGCAGTGGGGGCACAAGAATGTATTAATTTATTATATATCTTTTTCTTAAAAGTTTAATATAGTTCCTTATTATAACAATATTGACGGCCTTTTTTAAGGGTTTTAGCGCGCCAGGCAGGGCATTGGGGGCAGTATATTATTAATAATAAATAATTAGGTTATTATATTGTTATTATGAGAAAACTTTTATCAATCTCGGCAGCCAGGCTGCTCATCCAGGCCATTAAGCTAACCGGGTCGGGCTCAGGAACAAACCTCCCCGGTAAAATAGCGGGGAAAATATGGCCCGGCCTGCTATCATACCTCGTAAAACAAAATAAAAAGGAAATCCTCACGATAACCGGTACTAACGGTAAAACCACAACAGCCGGCTTAATTGCCTCTATGTTAAGGCAACACAACAGGAAAGTAGTCCATAACCACAGGGGCGCGAATATGCTTACCGGCATAACCTCGGCTGTTGCTGAAAACAGCAGTATAACAGGGGTGCTGGACAGCGATAACTGCGTTTTCGAGGTTGATGAGGCATACCTCTACAGGGCGGTTGATGAGTTTGCCCCTGATATTATTGCCGTGACAAACCTGTTCAGGGACCAGCTCGACAGGTATGGGGAGCTTAACGCTACCGCAAGAAAAATTGAGTCGGCCATTGAAAAAGTATCGCTGGAAAATCCCCTGAAACTGGTATTAAACGCTGATGACCCGATTGTTTCAAGGATTACGGGGAGTGCCCGGGTTGGGAAAGTATTTTTCGGTTTTGAGGAAATAAATTTTTTAAACCAGGACGCAAAAATTCAGTCCCCGCAGGAAACAGTAAGCTGCGGTTGCGGAAATTATTTTGCGTATTCAAAAATATTCTACGGGCACCTTGGCCGCTTTCACTGTTCCTGCGGGGTAAAAAGACCCTGCCCTGACTTCAGGGCAAAGGCTATTGTGGATACAGACTCGTCAATCCTGCTAATAAACGATGAATTTGAGGTAAAAATCGGCCTGCCGGGGCTTTATAATTGCTATAACGCCCTATGTGCAGTTGCTACAGCATTGACAGCGGGGATTCCGATTGAGCCAATCCAAAAGGGGACGGAAAATTATTCCTCTGCCTTTGGCCGGGCACAGGCCATTGAAATAGAGGGAAAGAGTGTTCTTATCCAGCTGATTAAAAACCCCATCGGCGCAACCGAGGTCCTGCGAACAATAAAAAACGATGACAGGGGAACCCTCTTTATCCTGATTAATGACAATTACGCTGACGGGCGGGACGTATCCTGGTTATGGGACGCTAATTTCGAGCTTTTGTCCGGTTATAACAAAACTGCCGTTATAAGCGGCACAAGAGCCGCTGATATGGCGGTTAGGCTTAAATATGCGGGAATTAGCCCTGAAAATATGGTTGTCGAGGAAAACATTAAAAAATCATTCTTGCTTGCGCTGGAAAACACCGGGAAACGGGAAAAACTCTACGTGCTTCCGACATACACGGCACTGCTTG
>JANQGS010000075.1 GCA_028277195.1 Candidatus Gastranaerophilales bacterium | reverse complement strand
ATAGAAATCGTGAAGGGCGGAGCCCTTCACACACCTCCTGGGTAGGGTGGGCGGGTGATTTTAAGGAAATTTATGAATTGCTTAATTAGCAATTCGAGTCTTTTTTGTGAAATAATTAAAAAATTGCGTTATAATAAAGTAAATTGTTAAGAGGAATTAATATGAGTACTGAATTACTGGCAACTATTATAGGCTTTATAACACTGCTTATTTCGCTATTAGGCGTATTTATCCAGTTAAACGTAAGGATGGATAAACTTTCAGACAAACAGGACAGTAATTTCAAAACCCTTTTAAACAGGATTGACAAGGTTCAATCAGAATTGCAGTTGCGAATAGATAATATTAACACCCGTCTTGACAACCTTTATCACGAGCTGTTCAGAAAAGCTGCCTGAGTAATGTTTTTTTCCTCATTTTTTGCCATTTTTGAAAAATTTTTTTAATTTTTTTTCAAAAATGGTGTTAATTTTTTCATTTTAGGTGTTTTATATACTTGATAGTAGAATATATAAGGAATAAGAATTATGATTAATCTCTCTGCCGTGAACATTACTCCCCGGGTTAATCCGAGTTTTGGATTTAATCCAATAAATAATCCAAGAAATGTGTTTCAAAATGTCATAGACGCTGCTTCGGAAGATGATTTTTTTAGGATAGGAATTAAACAGCTTTCTCATAAAAAACGTGCTGTTCAAGACTATGCAAACGCCGCGCTAGAGATTGCACAGAATAGTCAAGCACCTAAAAGAGTTTTAGGACACGCTATAAATACACTTAATAGCCTCGAGGCTAAAAGATTTAAAGGGCTCGATGGACTCAAGAGCAGGCTAGAAAAACAATTTAATAAAGAAGATTAAACGGAAGTGAAAAAAATTTGCTATCTAATGCCTGCAATACCGCAAAGAGATTAATCTGCTTACTCCCTACAGCCCCACGTAAGGCGTAAGAATAACACTGCACAGGTCATCCTCAGCGCCTGACGCGCCAATGACCCGCCCCATGGTTAAACTTGCGGTGCCGGAAGCGTCCGCAGCCTTGCCTGCGTCCGCAGCGCCAACGTATTCGGCCTTAATGAAAGTGCCCTCGTCCAGCGCCGCACTGGCAACTATTTTGGAGATGCCGAGTATCCTTACGGTAGCTTCCTCTCCGGAAGCGGGAGCGTTTTGCAAAACCCCGTCAGGCAGTTCGCCGCCGGAATCCGGCAGGCGCACCCGGCCTGAGGTGTTTACTTTTACGAAATGGTATTGGTAGTTAGATAAATCCTCAGCTGCTTTAAAGCTGAAATCGAGTACCGGTGAACTTTGAAATGCCATAGTATTTTCTCCTTTTTGGTTAAGTTTTTAGTGAAATAATTTAAAAAGTAAGTTATAATAAGAAAAAATTTATTTAACGAGGTTGAATATGAGCGCTGAATTAATTGCCATAATTACTATGATTGTTACAATGATACTGGGGTTTCTCGGAGTTTTTATAATGCTGTTCCAGCTTATGCAGCAATTTAACCAGAAAATTGACGCCGTAAACTCCGGATTATCATCTAAAATTGATAAGGTTAACTCCGGATTATCATCCAAAATTGATAAGGTTAACTCAGACCTGGCAAGGCGAATTGACGCTGTAAACTCCAGGCTGGATAACCTCTACCACGAGTTATTCAAAAAAGCGGCCTGAGCGTAGAAAGAAATAGCAAATTTTAGTGAAATAATTTAAAAAGTAAGTTATAATAAGAAAAAATTTATTTAACGAGGTTGAATATGAGCGCTGAATTAATTGCTATAAGCGCTATAATAATAGTTGGATTTATAGGAATTTTTGTAATGTTTATCCAGCTGTCACAGCAATTTAATCAAAGATTTGACGCCCTGGGCCAAAGAATCGATTCTTTAAACCAGAAGCAGGAAGATAATTTTAAAGTTCTTCTAACAAGAATTGACGCAGTAAACTCCAGGCTGGATAACCTCTACCACGAGCTATTCAAAAAAGCGGCCTGAGCGCAGTGTTCTGTTAAGTTAATTTTGTCCAATGTCACCCCGGGCTTGACCCGGGGTTTCATGAATGAGTGCGACCGAGTCTTACTCCCGCTTCGCCTGAGATTCTGAAACAAGTTCAGAATGACGGAAAAATTTTTTATCATCTACTTAATGGCAATTTTCCCGGCTAAATTGTTTTTAATTATATAGGAAGAAAGTCAAGGGAAATCTATGCACTTAAACATTGCAGAATTTCCCCAGCCATACCAAATA